>JAJFMH010000032.1 GCA_021772245.1 Chlamydiota bacterium
CATTTTTGGTTTGGTGCTGTTGTTATTAAACCTCATTTTTTTTGCTGTATTTATTAAAAATCGTTTTTTTAAACCCAAAGGTTGATTATTTGTTAATGGAGAGAGACAGAGTCAAGTCACCTAAAAGATCTTTGACAGTGGAATTGTGGGTAAATCTTTTCAAGTTGAGTAGTCCGTTATTGGAAATAAAGTGTTTGTAAGTTAGGAAGCTGCAGTAAGGCATCAATGTTATCGATGTTGTTACCAATGAGAAAAAGTGCTTGTAAGTTAGTAAGCTGCAGTAAGGCATCAATGTTTTCGATGTTGTTGTTTGAGAGCATAAGTGCTTGTAAGTTAGTAAGTTGCTGTAAGGCATCAATGTTTTGGATGTTGTTATCTGAGAGTAAAAGTGATTGTAAGTTAGTAAGCTGCTGTAAGGCATCAATGTTTTGGATGTTGTTATCTGAGAGAATAAGTGTTTGTAAGTTAGTAAGTTGCTGTAAGGCATCAATATTTTTGATATTGTTATCAGATAGATCAAGAAATTTTAAGTTAGGACACACAATATTTTCAATGTCCTTGATCTTGCTATTTTTGAGACAAAGTTTTTCCAAATAAGGTAGGCTTAAACCATTTATATCTGATATTTCCAACTTATAGAAATCAAGTTTCTTTAAGTTTCTTAAACTATTTACCAAATCCGTTGGAAAAATAAGAATATTTTTTTCGTCCTTCGGAAGGAAACTAAAAGTACTATTTTTGTGGAAAGTTAACTCAAAAATATTATCAAGCTTTTCTCTTAAGTCATTATCAGCATTTTTTATTACAACCTGAATCTTTTTAACTGAAGGAATAAGATTATCTTGATCAATCTGTTCAATTTCTGCTTCTGCAAGCACCATCTCTTGTATATCTGCAGGCAAAATCTTGAAAACTATCAGATATGATTCTGCACGTATGAGTGCTAAAATTTCTTGTAAAGCTAGTATTTTCTCATTTATAGAATAATTTTTGATATCATCTTGTATCTCCTGCGCCTCATCATCAGGAAGAACTCTGTTGATAGTGTTCTGTAGCTCATGTAGAATGTGCTCGTGTGTAAGATGATAATGATCAATACTAGTGCGAGCAAGTGATACTAGGTCATCGTATCCTAAATAACTTAGAACTTTGTCAGCAATTTCTATTGGTATGGTTTCATCAAGGTATTTGCTTTCTCGCATATCTAGAAAAGCTTTTGCGATAAGAGGGTTGGTTTCTATAAATTTATCAAAAAAACCTTCTAAAGATTCAGGATAACTCCCCTTAAAAATTTTTCTATCTTGAAAAAAATCTGTAGCTACATTCACAGCTTTGTGAAATGTATTCAGCAACTCAGATCCCGATTGTTCCTTTGTATCTACTCCACAAAGCTCTAAAAGTTCTTTTAAGATGAGTTTTTCTTTAGTTGATTCAGATGTTTCACTAAATTTTGAATCATCAATCTTCATTGCTGTAGTATACGCTCGACTGAAAGTTTCTAAACAATTTGGGTCTGCATTTTTAAACTGATCTACTATTTCAGAAGTAAAATAAGAATTACACTTAGTGGTTTTAATAAATTGTGCGGACATAATTTTAACTAAAGTTTGTAATGTAAAAGGGTTATTTTATTATTTTGCGCAATAAAATACAAGGTTTTTTAGGTTGTGTGTAAGCGTTTAATGAAAATGTCCCCTTTAAATTAAGTAATAATGTCCCCTTTTCTGTTAGAGCTAGAATTGAGCTTAGGGTAAAGCAGGAGTTATGAATAGGTATATTTATAATCAACAAAGAGTTAGGCAATTAATGAATGCTTTTCAAGATTTACTTGCGCAAAAGGTTAAAATCAAATCTAAATTTTAGAGTTATATAACCATGCTTGTTGGAATGCCGCTCGTATATTAAAACAAATATAGAAAATATATTAATCGGATACATAGAATATTTAAAAGTTGTCAGCGATAATAAAAAGTAAATTTTTTTTGAATCCATCTCGATCTGTCAATAAAAACGATTTTCCTCTACTCTGTTCCATCGAATTAAAAATAGAGGAAAAATATGAGCTTGCAGGAAGAAGTAGAAGATTTTTTTAATTTAGCAAACATGCAAAATGCTGAAACAGGCGAATTAATCTTAGATCAAAATTTTTCTGAGATCAAATCCATGGAAGATTGGGAATCTGCTATGATAGAAAAAATCAACTGGATTCGTGAAAATAAAGCCATGGTTCTTTTGAATTTAGCAAAACTGCGAAAAGAGTGGCCAAAATCTTGTGATGCTCTCGAGCAGATCTTGGCGTAGAGCTATTCTTCCATAGGTAGAATTTCATTGGTTTTTCTATTTTTAGCTTGAAAGCCACAACCTTTGAGCATCTTGGGGTATCCAAAAATAGCGATTTGAGGCCATTTTCTACAGACAACAGGTCTTAAGCGATAGTTGGTGCATCTGCCATCCTTACTCAAATGTCTACATCCAAGAACGATCTTTTTTTTTCCATTGATTTCATGAGCTTGTTTGCTTTTGGGATAAAATCCACACACTTGTGTATTCCAAAAGTAATGTAGTAATCCAAAAATATCTTTGGGATTTGGCATAAGAATATATTGGCAGCAGTTTCCCCTCTTTTTACAAGCTCCAGCTGGTACAAAGGGAGGTCTAATAATCATTCTAGCGACTTTCTGCATTAATAAATCAAGGTGGATAAAAGGAAGGAACAGAAGCATTAGAAATACTCGAATACACTTGGGAATGTATTGCTTTGGAATATCTTCCCTCAAATCTACAGAGAATTTTTCACCTGCTTGGTCAATCTGATCTAGAATATGTAGTTTGCTATTCAAATAACTGTTCCATGATAAATGTAACCTTAATTTTTGCTAGACAAGATAACAAAACTTAAGCATTTTGAAATTTTTAAAAGCAAATTATAGAGGGACTATGAGGATATTGCAACTAAATAAAAAGATGTCTGTAAAGCATATAATACCAATTTTTTATGCTCTTAGTATACTTATTACAACCCAAGGTTTTTCAAAAGAAAAGGATTTAAAATCCTTTGTTGATCAAGTTGTTAAAAACTATATGGATCGTACACGCACGCATGGTTTAATTGTCGGAGTCCTTGATGGTGAATCGGATGATCCAAAGACATTTGCCTATGGGGAGGTAAGTCGAGATAACAGAGAGCAAATAAATGAAAATACCGAGTTTCGAATTGGCTCTATTACCAAAGTATTTACTGCAACGATGCTAGCAAAGGCTATAAGCGATGGTAAATTGTCACTTAGTGATAAAGCGCAAAAGTATTTACCACATGTGAAACTTCCGACATATCATGGTCAAGAGATTACAATTGTAAATTTAGCAACGCATACCTCGGGTCTTCCAGATACACCACCGAATATGCGAAATAGAGAAACCTATAGTAAGAAAGATCTTTTTGAGTATTTAGATCATGCAACACTTTATCATGCTCCAGGACATCATTGGTTATACTCCGATCTTGGCTACGCTATCTTGTCTCTTATCATTGAAAATATTGATAAGGGAAGATGGTATGATCTAGTCAAAGCGCAAGTGACAAGTCCACTTGACATGGGAAGCACACTTCCAGGCCCATTACTTTCAAGGCATCTTAAAAGAAACACTACGCCTGGCTATACACGTAGTGAACCTCAACATAGCTTTGATGTAGAGAGACTCGCATCACCTTTCCTTGGAGCTGGAGGACTATATTCAAATCTTCATGATATGATGATCTTTATGAAAGCAAATATGGGAATCAAATCAAGCTTTATCGAAGATTTAATGCCTCTGCTTCAAAAACCAAGATTTACAATACCAGGTGGGGATCCAGGTGAGATGGGCCTCGCATGGCAAATGTATAAACTTTCACCAAACTCAAGTTTAGAAATGGTCACTAAAGGTGGGGCTCTCGGTGGATACCGAGCTTTTATTGCATTTATTCCTGAAAAGAAGCAAGGTGTCATCGTTTTAACAAATAATAACACTGGCACTGTCCAGGATATTAACAAAGCGATACTAGGTTTTTTAAATGACGTCCCTGCATATAGCGAAAGATAAATACACTGTTTTTTTAGATGAACGAGATGCGAAAGAAGTGTCTTTGGTTGGTGGTAAAAATGCATCACTTGCTGAGATGATCCAAGCGCTCCAGATCTATGAAATAAAAGTCCCTGGTGGATTTGCAGTAACAACTGTAGCATATGATGCATTTATAGAGTCTAATGAGCTTTTAAAAGTGATTGTAGACCTGTTAGAGCCGATCGATAATAAGCCTTGGCTTCTTGAAAAAAATGCGGAGTTGATACGTAAAGAGATCCTTAAAGGAGCATTTCCAAAAGATCTTGAAGAGGATATTTTAGATGCTTATAAAAAACTCTCTGCAAAGTACGGTAAGACGCATCTAGATGTTGCAGCGAGATCAAGCGCGAACTTAGAAGATTTAAAAGATGCAAGTTTTGCAGGGCAACAAGAGTCTTATTTACATCTTTCAAGTGCAAAAGATGTACTTGCATCGATTAAAAAATGCTTTGCATCTCTATTTACAGCAAGAGCCATTTCTTATCGGATTGAAAAAAAGTTCGACCATGCAAAAGCAAAGCTTTCTGTTGGTGTGCAAAAAATGGTTCGATCAGACGTTGCTTCCTCTGGGGTAATGTTTTCCATTGATACAGAAACTGGATTTCCAGATGTCGTTGTGATTAATGCCTCCTATGGACTCGGTGAAAATATTGTGCAAGGGCTTGTGAACCCAGATGAGTATCTTGTCTACAAACCTCTGATGGGAAAAAAAGATGTCTTTCCCATTGTTGAAAAAACACTTGGAAGCAAAGAAGAAAAACTTATCTATGCCAAAAATAGACTTAAGAATATGGCTACTCCCCTCAAAGAGCAACGGGTGTTTGCTTTAAGTGATGAGCAAATTCTTGAACTTGCGAAGTATGCAATTACGATTGAGAAGCATTATAAGATTCCTATGGATATGGAGTTTGCAATTGATGGGATAAGTAAAGAGATCTTTATTGTGCAAGCGAGACCTGAAACTGTTCAATCACAAAAAGAGCGTGGGGTATTTTTCTCTTATCATATCAAAGATAAACCCAAACCGCTTTTACAAGGAGTTGCTATTGGAGAGTCCGTCGTTGCTGGAAGAGCGCAAGTTATTAAGAAAGTAGAAGATATTCGGGACTTTAAAGAAGGCTCAATCTTGGTTACGACCATGACAGATCCTGACTGGGTTCCGATTATGAAAAAAGCAAAGGCAATCATTACAGAAAATGGTGGTAGAACCTCACACGCAGCCATTGTTTCAAGAGAACTTGGTCTCCCAGCCATTGTAGGTACTGGAAACGCTACAGACATTATCAAGCATGAAAAAGACATTACAGTATCTTGCGAAGAAGGGAATATCGGTTCTATCTACGAAGGCCTGCTTGAAATTGAAAGAACTGAAGTTGAGTTAAGTACCCTTCCTAAAATTAATACAGATATTTTGCTGAATTTAGCTTCACCCCAAGAAGCTTATCGATGGTGGAGACTACCTGTGAAGGGAATCGGTTTAGCTCGTATTGAGTTTATTATTTCAGATTTAATTCGAGTGCATCCATTAGCTTTGATTCATTTTGATACAATCGAAAAAAAGAGTGTCAAAAACGAAATTGATTTTCTTACTAGTGGTTATAATGACAAAACAGAGTATTTTGTCGAAAAGCTGGCCTCTGGAATTGCAAAAATTGCCTCTTTGAAATATCCACAGCAAGCCATTGTTCGAATGAGTGATTTCAAAACAAATGAATATGCGAATTTAATTGGAGGAGAGGAATTTGAGCCGAAAGAAGAAAATCCAATGCTTGGATTTAGAGGCGCGTGTAGATATTATAGCGATCTCTATAAACCTGGTTTTTTGCTCGAATGCGCAGCTGTAAAAAGAGCGCGTGATGTACTCGGATTTGATAATATTAAGGTTATGATTCCTTTTTGTAGAACTTTGGAAGAGGCAGATAAAGTCCTTGAAATACTTTCTCAAAATGGTCTTTCTAAAAATGAGGGTGTGGAAGTTTATATCATGTGTGAAATTCCATCGAATGTGATCTTAGCAGATGAATTTGCTAAGAAATTTTCTGGTTTTTCAATCGGCTCTAATGATTTGACCCAACTTGTGCTTGGAGTAGATCGAGATTCCAAAGAACTAGCTCATATCTTTGATGAGAGAAACGAGGCTGTTCAAAAAACAATTTGTCAATTGTTGGATGTGGCACATAAAAACAAATGCAAAGTTGGAATTTGCGGACAGGCTCCTAGTGACTATCCTGAATTTGCTCAGTTTTTGGTAAAAAATAAAATTGATTCGATTTCTCTGAATCCTGATAGTGTGCTAGGTATCATAGACTACCTTGGTAAAAATGAGACTTAAATAAAAAATCCTTTTTAGTTGAGAATATTAAATTACATGAATATAATTTGCACCGATGGATCAGGAAAGCAGTCATACTTTTGGTAAATGGCGTAGTAGACTATGGCCAATCCAAGCATTTGAGCTCAAAAAAATGCTTCCCCTCCTTTTTCTCAAATTTTTTGTCTCCTTAAATTACGCAATTCTCACCTGTATGAAGGATACTTTGGTTGTGACTGCCAAAAATTCAGGTGCTGAAGTTATTCCTATTCTCAAGGGATGGATCGTTTTGCCAGTTGCGATCATTGCAACATTGATTTACACAAAATTAAGTAATGTCTTTAAGCAATCAACGCTTTACTATGGAACCATACTATTTTTTATTTTAATTCTACTCTCTTACGCTTTTGTTCTGTATCCAAATATTGATTACTTTTCTCCTCATAGTAGCGCTGATTGGCTTCTAAATAAATTTGGTGTCAACTATCAGCACTGGATTGCAGTCTATAGAAACTGGGTTCACTCCCTTTTCTTTGTAACTGCAGAGCTTTGGGCGCAGCTTGTAATTTTTATTTTATTTTGGGGTTTTACAAACCAGATTACATCCGTTGGTGAAGCTAAAAGATCCTATACTCTGTTTATTGCGGCAGGTGATTTAGCAACATTAGCAGCCGGTCCCCTTGTTCTTTATTATGCAAAAAAGTTCAGTGATTTAAGTTTTGTGTATACATTGCAACACCTTATTGGATATGTGATTGTATTCGGACTGATTATTATGGGTATCTTTAAATGGATGCACAAACACGTACTTACCGATGAGAGACTTTGTAATCCACTTGAAGTGCAAAAACTTACTAAGAAAAAAACAAAGCTTTCACTTCTCAAAGGCATAAAACACATTCTATCTTCTAGATATCTCATACATATAGCGCTAATTGTTATTGGATGCGGCTTAGCAATCAATATGATTGAAGTGACCTGGAAAGCGAATTTAAAAATTTTATATCCAAATTCAGCAGATTACCAAGCGTTTATAGCCAAGCTTACATTCTTGATTGGGCTTGTAGCTTTATTTGTTGTTCTTTTTGCAGGAGGTAATTTCCTGCGTAAATTTGGATGGCTTTTTAGCGCTCAGATAACCCCTATTGTTGTTGGTCTAACAGGCTTAACATTCTTTATACTCTCGTGGTATAAAGACTCACTTCCTTTTTTGAATTGGTTTGGGATAAGTCCCCTTGTCATTGTTGTTCTATTTGGAGCGTTTCAAAATATCATGAGTAAGGTGATGAAGTATTCCTTCTTTGATTCAACCAAAGAGATTGCCTATATTCCTTTAGATTATGAATCTAAGTTGAAGGGAAAAGCTGCGATTGATGTTGTAGGATCAAGACTTGGTAAATCGGGCTCTGCATGGATCCAAATAGCACTAATTGATCTTGTTGGAATGGGATCGATTCTAAATGTTACGCCCTATCTTTTCCCCATTGTATTTGGAATGGTAGTTGTCTGGATATATTCTACCAAAGTAATCCACAAAGAACTTTCTAAGCAGGAAAAAGATCTTCCTGACGCAGTCTCTGCGTAAGTTTCTGTGAGGCTTTTTGTGCGTTCTCTCTCTAAATTCGTCTTCATTTGCATTTGAAAGATCTTAAGCGTATAAGAAATGTGTATGTTCATTTTTTGATCTTCAAAACTTAAATTTTCAGAAATGTTTCTTTCAAAATCTAGGTGATTACGTTCAATAAGATCTTTTATAACCTTTGATGCGTAATATAAGCGTTTAATGAAAATGTCCCCTTTCTAGTAGGGCTATAATTGAGCCTGCAACAATGGAGGAGCTATCAAGTGGAAGGTATTGCTATGAGCATCAAATTTATATTTGATTTTTGATCAGTAGCAGTTTAGTCTGCAGAAAACGCAGAATAGAGGAGAATATTTTGAGTATACTTATTTTTTGCTCTATTGGGGCCATAGCTGGTCTGTTAGCAGGGCTATTTGGGATTGGTGGTGGTCTTGTTACGATTCCGCTCCTTATCTATGCATTTGGCTATTTAAATATTCACTCTGAGTCTTTAATGCATCTAGTTATAGGGACATCGCTTTGCGCGATGGTATTTAATACTGCATCTTCATCTATATCTCACATTCGTAAGAAGGCAGTTTCATTCTATGCACTGAAGTATGTACTTCCAGGGGTAATAATTGGAGCTTTTATAGGTGTAAATGTGGCAAAGCATATCCCTTCTTTTACTTTAGAGAAAGTCTTTGGATCGTTTGAGTGCTTAGTCGGACTATATTACTTATCTGGATTCCATATAGAAAGTAAGTCTCACATGCCAAATGGTATCGTAAGTCTTATCATTGGCACGTTTTTTTCTTGTATTGCAGGAATCATGGGGATCGGTGGTGGTATGTTTTTTGTTCCCATTTTTCACTACTATAAACTCCCCTTTAAAAACTCTATTGCTACAGGCTCTGTTCTTAGCTTTTCTATTACCTTGACAGCAGCGCTTACATATCTATTTTCAGGAATCCAAATAAAGCCTCATATATCTTTTGCATATTTATATGTTCCAGCATTTTTAACTGTTGGTATTACAACTGTTTTTTTTGCTCCAGTAGGTGCTCATTTGGCACACCTTATCAACACAAAGTATCTTAAAAGAGCTTTTGGAATACTTCTTATTGTTGCTGGTTTGTCACTGATCAGCTAGTCGTTTTGAAAAAAATCTGTGATCCTAGTAAGATAAAACTGCCGCTCTTCCTTCGGGTCTGGCTCTGGAAAATTTGGAGGCTCGATTTTAGAAAGCTTTAAAAGGGAAAAATAGTATCTCTTAACTAGATCCGGATGCATTTGCTTTAGTTCTGTAATGAATGCATCCATTGCATTTTGTGAAATGGATTTTTTAGGGATGTTCCAATTTTTTATTTTTGCAGCAGACAAATTTTCTTCAAGAAGGATTTGCCTAAGATGGATCAAATGGAAATCTTGGCTTTGACAGCACTTTTCAATAACCTCATTTTGCACCGATCGAGGTGACTTAAAAACTTGGCCAGTTAAATTTTTAGCATCCACTGAGAATTTATGAATAAAATCGGATAGAATAAGTGTTTGTAGCCGTGAGACATTAATAGGATGCTTTTTGTCATATGAGTCGCTTTCTTTTGGGGCGAATAATCTACTAGCTTTTGAGGCAGAGTCTGTTAATTCTTTTGTCATACTAAACTTTTAAATGTAAAAAAAAATTCAAAAACCAGCTATGGAGGGCGAAATCTTAACAAACACTTAACATTAATTTAAAGAACTTAAACAGAGCTTTTACACCTTTGCTCAGTTGAGATATTTTCTTTGCAATACGTTTCTTTTAGCAAAGCAACAGAGAATAGTGAAACCACAAATCCAACAATTAAAACAGAAAAAGCCATAAAGAAATTAGAGCTAGAGTAGATATGCATTTCATTTACAATCTTACCATCCCAATAATGATCTAGTAGGGATCCAGATATCGGGTGAGATAGGCCAGCAAGTCCCATAATGATAACTGCTGCAATACCCATTGAAGTTCCGGTTAAATGGGATGGATTGGATTCAGCAACAACTGGATACCCAATCACCTGTGTGCTTGTTACAACACCTAGTAAGAAAAACAAGACTATCAATAAATTGAAGCTTCCTGTTGGAGCAAAAATGATCGCAAAGAAGATGATCAAGGATAGAAATATACCAAGTAGCATAAGAGGTTTTCTTTTTCCCATTTTATCAGAGATAAAACCTGCAATCGGAGATCCAACAATAGATCCCATGGCAATCATACTGACTACAAACGACGCAGAGATCAGTGAAAACCCATGGATTTGTGTTAAAAATAAGCTTCCATATGCAGCCCCTATTACCATTAGTGGAAGATTCATTAGGCCAGTATATAAACCTGCAAAAAGTGTTTGTGTATTTTTAAGAGATGTAATCAAATCCTGCGCAAATGATCCAGATTGTATATTCGTAGGGTGCACTGTTTTTTGCTCTGGAGTATCTCTTACAAAGAGAAAAATAAGAGCAAAAATACAAGCTCCAATACAAGCATCGATAAGCATTGCATTTCTCCATGTGAAATGCTCGGCTAGCAGTGAAAATGGAGTTTGTGCTAGAACTCCCCCTAGCATTCCAACTGTAATCACAACACCGATTACAAAGGCTCTTTTTTTAAGTGGGAACCACCTTGCTATTAAGATCATACATGAAAGAAAACAAAATCCATTTCCAATTCCTGAAAAGAAGTGAAAGATACTTGCCACTTGCAAGGAATTAGCAAGCGCAAATCCAACGGTTCCAATAATACATAAAACCATTGCAAACAGAATAATTCTTCGAGTAGAAAAACGATCGAGTAAAATGCCAGCTGGAATTAAAAAAATTACATCTGCTAAGAAATAGGTGCTTGAAAGTAGTCCGAATTGAGTAGCACTAATGGATAGATCTTTCATTAGCATCGGGGAAATCGCGTTCATCATATGCATTTGCATAAGCTCATATGCAAAAAATAGACCAGCGCATAGACATACAACCCAAGCCATCACTGGATTAATATTTTTTGTTTTCATTTTTACTCCAAATATAAAGGATTTATGATCGAGCATTTTCTTTGAAAAGTGACTTTGATTTTTCAATTTCATAATCAAAGTGATATCTGCATAGTGATACGTAAGTGTCATTACCTCCGATATGGACTTGATTCCCAAAAATTACTGCGTTGCTACTTTCATCTAATCGAAGATTCATCGTTGCTTTTTTTCCGCAGTGGCAAATCGTTTTAATTTCTGAAAGTTCATCTGCCCAGGCAAGTAGATATTTTGAGCCTTCGAATGGCTCCCCTAGAAAGTCAGATCGAAGTCCATAACATAAAACAGGTAGATTAAGCTTTGTTGTCACAGCAACAAGCGCTTCGATGTGTCTCTTTTTTAGAAAATGAGCTTCATCAACTAAGATGCATTTTAAATTTTGTATTTGTTCTTTTTTGACTTCGATTAAGTCAAAAAATTTTGTTTCTTCATTAAAAAGTATAGCATCTTGGCTAAGACCTATTCTAGAAGTAATTTTGGGATTTCCATAACGAATATCAAACTTTGGACAAAATAAAAGAGTTTCCATTCCCCTTTCAATATAGTTGTAACTCGATTGTAATAGAGTCGTACTTTTTCCAGCGTTCATTGCAGAGTAGTAAAAATATAACTTCGACATTTGTCCCCTAATATTTGGATTTTCACGCAAAAGATGTATCGCACAACTTCAAAATTAAAGGCAATGACTTGTGAAATAATTAGATCAATGCACTTTAGAAAAGCATTAGAAACTGTTTTTAAATTATGATTTTTTTCTGCGAAGTGGAACGTAATCAGGTTGCCACATGGTAGCTTTGATTCTATTTTCAACTTGATCCAAAGAAGTATTTGTTACTTTTTCTGCTACTGCAACTTTTGCAACTGCAAGTGCTATTTGAAAACTTAGATCTCGAAGAGTTGCTATATTTGGAAAAATAGATCGCTTCAGATCAGATAATATTGGTGAATATTGGCTAAGTACTTCTGTAGCTTTTAAAAACATAGCATCTGTCACTTTAGAAGCTTTTACAGAAACTACTCCAAGTCCGATTCCTGGGTATATGTAGACATTATTACACTGGCCAATTTGATGCGTTTTTCCATTAAATACAACTGGTTCAAAGGGGCTGCCAGTCGCAATTATTGCTCTTCCATCTGTTGCGTCTAAAATATCAGAGGGAGTTGCTTCAGCTTTAGAAGTTGGATTTGAAAGCGGTAGAATAATGGGATGCTTAGAATGTTTTGCCATTTCAGAAAGTACTTCTTTTGAAAAAGCATTTGCTTGGGCTGATGCGCCAATTAAAATTGTAGCTTTTGCATTTTTAATGGTATCTAGCAGTGAAACTTTTTCAGCGTGTATATCCCAAAGGTTAATTTTTTCTTTGGATTGCGCATACTTTTTTTGCGCCTCACGAATTACGCTCATACCTGTGTGTATTAATCCTGGAACGTCAATTATATAGATTTTTTCAAGAGCTTCTTGCTCAGACATACCTTGTTCAATTAGAGCAAGTCTCAGATAATTGGCAATACCAATACCTGCAGAACCGCCACCAAAAAGTACGATTCGCTGATCAGTTAGACGTTCTTTTTTTGCTTTGATAGCAGATAAAATAGCAGAGAGCGCTGTTGCAGCTGTCCCTTGTATATCATCATTAAATGAGCAAACTTCATTTCTATATTTCTCTAAAATTCTTCCTGCATGTTGATTTGCAAAGTCTTCCCACTGAATAAGAACTTTGGGGAATCGTTTCTTGATTCCTTTAACAAAGCTATCAATGAATCGATCATATTCAGCGCCTTCAATTCTTTTATTTCTCCAACCTAAATAAAGAGGGTCATTTCGAAGAGAATCATTATTGGTTCCAACATCTAAAAATATGGGGAGTGTTCTTGCAGGATTAATACCCCCGAACGCCGTATAAATGGCAAGTTTACCAACAGGTATTGCCATTCCCCCAATACCAAGATCACCGAGACCTAAAATTCTCTGGCCATCTGTGACAACGATCACATCGACGTGCTCTTTTGGAATATTTGTGATAATTTCATCTAGCCGATCAATCATTGGATAAGAAAGATAGATTCCCCTATTTTGCGTATAGATATAACTATATTGCGATGAGGCATCTCCAACTGTTGGAGTATAAATAAAGGGAAGCATTTCTTCGCAGTGTTTTAGAAAAAGTCGATAAAAAAGGGTTTCATTGCGGTCTTGCAAAGAAGAGAGTAATTTATACTTACCAAGATCTGTTGATTTGTTTTGAAAGTTTTTGTAGCGCCTCTCCATTTGCTCTTCGATGGTAGAGATATGAGGCGGCAAGAGTCCATGTAAATGCAACTCATCTCGCTCTTTTTTTGAAAAGCCTGTCCCTTTGTTAAGCAGTGGATTATGTAATATTTCTTGGGGCCCAAGTGATGTCTCTATAAATTCTTCCACTTCAATCTCAATTTAATCTTGATAAATTCGTATTAACATGTTTAGAAATTAATTTAAATTGATTTTGTTTTAATTTGCTCATATTCCTCAAAACAAATATGTGGTTTTGATAAAAACACTACAATTAGATTCACTTCTAGGTTGCTTTTGCATGTAAGTTAGATCTAGATCCTCTCATCCACAAAGTAGCAACAAGTAGCCATAATCCAAGGATTACACAGGGACTAAAAGACAAAAATCTATCGTGATAATTCGGTATAAAAATCTGTATGCCGAGAACGAGTATTGATGCCAAAGCTTTGGATGAGCGATAGGCAAATACATCTATGATTGCTTTAGCTTTAAACTTTTCATCCTTAGAAAGTGGAATGTATAGCATTTCCTTTGCGATATTAAATAATGAGTAGTCGAAGGATTTAATCGTAGCAAATGAAAAGGTAACCATTCTAAATGCAGGGAATAAAAATGCAGTAACAGCATTCGCAAGTAGCAAAAAAGGAATGGCAATATGTGTTCTTTGTAAACCTAGAAAATGTACCAGTAAAAAAGTACCAGCGAGCTGTAACATTGTTTTGATACTACTAATCATACCATAGATTTTTCCGAAGGCCTGCGTTCTTGGATCTAGCAGCGGAATGTGTTGTTGCATATGAGTATTGAACTGATATTCAACAATGGTTGCTGTGAGCTGCATACTTACTACAATAAATAAAATAAAAAGAACGTATTTGGAGTTAAATAGAAGCGATAGACTCCCCTTTTCTTTAGGAACTGTATTGATGACACTTCTCTCATCTATCTCACTTGTGCGTAACATAAAGTAATAACATACACTCAAGATTCCAAGAGCTGGTATTGTTAGAAAAAGCAACTTTTGTGAGCCGTATGAAATGGCAAATAGTCCTGGAATCATACTTCCTAAAATGGATCCAAGTCCCCCTAAACCAAACATTATTCCATATAAATACTTGGCTCTTTTCATTGAGATTTTGGAGTGTATGATAGACCATATTTGCTGGAAAAGCAGAAGAACAAAAATATCTTTCCAAAGGTAAAGAAAAAATGAAAGGAAACGAATATGATCAATATAGATGCCAGATATTAAAAACAAAATAGCTGAAGCAATATTAAAGCCTAAAAACATCCGAAAACAGCCAACTCTCGATAGATAGGTATTATAGATTCCGACAAGTAAAAAATTGAGGGGTAAAATCGCTACCCATGCGAATGGAAAATAATCAACAGAGTAGGATCCAATAAAGGTAGAAGTGCTGATTGGTTTTACAATTCCATATTGAAATGTTGTAAAAAAACCACACAAAACAGCAAAAAAGATAAATAGTCGCTCTTTTTTGCTATAAGATGCAAATTCTTGTTTTACTCTTGTAAGCAAGTTTTACCTAAAATAAGATTTTAACTTCATTTAAAGTATAACAATGAAACTGGAAAAAGACTATTCCTTTCACGTAATCACTTTGATACTTCTGTATAAATTTTCACACTACTAATCCAAATTATCCAAAAGACACTACATGAAAAAAATATGGCTACGAAAAGCGTTAGAATATCGATCCCGCTAGAAATTTGATCACCTTTAAGAAAAAAGATTGTATTTAGTCGCTTTAGGGTTAAAATGGCGAATTACTTTTTTACTGTTTTTATCCTAAAATTTTTTTTTGTATTTATGGAGCAACTTTAAGAAAAAACAGTGGATGTTTTTTTTCTTTTATTATTTTAGTAATAATATTATCATTCCACCTAATAATTACATTAATGTTGGAGGGAGTCGACTACCTCTCAATTAATAAAAACTAATTTTTAGGAGAACGAAATGCCATTAGAAATAAACACGAATACACAACCTCAGGGTCTATCTGTAAGTGCAGATCGCTCATATAATGTTCGGAATGCACCAGTTAACCCAACTAGTGGTGAGAGTTCATTATCATCAGGAGACTCATCTTTTTGTGGTAGTGTTTTTAACGCGCTTGTAACCCCAGTTGTAAGTTTTCTTACAGCAGTATTTCATTTAATTACTTGTGAAGTTT
>JAJFMH010000033.1 GCA_021772245.1 Chlamydiota bacterium
CCTTTTTCGAGGATGTTTTTTGCAAGATCAATAAGTAGAAGCCGTGACTCTTCTTCATCGGATCCAACGACATGACAATCCCGAAAAAATGCATTGAACTTTTCTGCAAGTTGATACAAATAGTCACAAAGCCTGTTTGGAAGAAGGTCCTTTTCCATCTGCTCTATTATCTCACCAAAACGAAGAAGGTGAAGACCAAGCGTTATTTCTGATTGGTGGGAAACGGTCAATGGAGTTGCAATTGCAGATACGTCTTTATCTGACTTTTTAAAAATACCAAGTATTCTAACAAAAGAATAAAGCAAAAATGACGCCGTGTTACCTTCAAACTGCAACATTCGATCAAAACTAAATGTATAGTCTTTAATTCTCTGGCAGGAAAGGTCCGCATATTTAATCGCATCAATACCGAGTATAGTTGCGTAAGTATCAAGCTCTGTCTCGGAAACATTTTCCATTTTCTCTCGAAGAATATTTTTTGCACGCGAAATAGCTTCCATACACAAATCAATAAGCTTTTCTGTTTTCCCTTCCCGCGTTTTAAATTTCTTACCATTTGCTCCTAAAACAACACCAAAAGCCACATGCTCAAACTTGGATTTTTTAGGATCAAATAACCCGGCTTTTTCAGCTGTTTCAAAAACCATTTGGAAATGCAAACTTTGTCCAGCATCAACGACGCAAATTACCCTATCTGCTTTTTCTACTTGGGCCCGTTGGGTAATTGCGGCTAAGTCGGTTGTCGCATAGTTGTAACCCCCATCGTTTTTTTGCGCTATAAGAGGAAGAGGATCTCCATTTTTTTGCACATACCCATCTAAAAAGACGCATTTGGCGCCATCTGAGATTTGAATAAGATTTTTTTTCTCTAAATTTTCTATAACAGAGGGAAGCATGTCACTATAATATGACTCGCCTCTTTCTTGGATTGTAACATCCAAAAGATCATATATCTTTTGGAACGCTTCTCTTGAAATATCACAAATTTTTTCCCATGCTTTTACTGAGTCAGGGGCGCTCGCTTGCAAGGCAATCACTTCACTGTGCGCTTCTTTTTTAAAATCTGGGTCTTTATCAAACAACAACTTAGAGTCTTTATACCATTGCATGAGCTCATCGATTGCAACTTTTCGTTTTCCTGAGATGACTCCAGCTTCATATTTTTTTAAATAAGCAATGAGCATTCCGAACTGGGTTCCAAAATCACCAACGTGGTTGAGTCTAAGAACATCATGTCCTAAAAAGGTAAAAAATCTAGCTAAACACTCCCCAATGATGGTCGATCTTAAGTGACCAACATGAAGTTCTTTTGCAATATTTGGGGAAGAAAATTCTACAATGATTTTCTTTCTTTCTTTAAGGCGTGGGAGTCCTAAGTGCTTATCTTTTTGCGCCTTTTCCAAAAGACTCGATAGAAACTCACTTGTAAAAGTAATATTGATAAATCCAGGTCCAGCAAGTTCTGCTTTTGCTACTTCTTTAGCATCAAGCGAATCTACTATTTTTTGCGCAATCTCTCTCGGGTTTTTCTTGAGCGCTTTAGCAAGCTTTAATGCAGAGTTACATTGGTAGTGACCAAAACTTTCTTGCGTAGAACTTGTAATTTCTGCTGGAAGAAAAGGAGAAAGATCTATTCCCTCATTAGAAAATAGATCTTTAATAATTGACGAAAAAAGTTTTTGTAGATGCGATTGAAGTGTTTCCAAAATATTCCTATGTAAAAGTTAAAGTCTTGAGAAAAAAAAACTTTTTTTCAAGTTAGAAACTTACATGGTGAAAATAAGGACCATCTTCTCTTTTGCCTACCGCGTATTTAAGCCTGTATTCCGCTAAGTTCATAGCTGCTTTGAGAGGTGAATAATTGTTCTCTTTTGCAAGAGTAAAAAGCTGAAGCAACGTTGTGTAGATTTGATCTACTTTTTTTCTAGCAACATCAGGCTGATAACCATTCTTTTCTAATTCCTCTGTAACATTTACAAGACCACCTGCGTTGATAACAAAATCAGGCGCATAAAGAATTCCCTTCTTGTGCAGCGAGTCTGCATCTGTATCATCAAGAAGTTGATTGTTTGCGCAACCTGCAATAATTTTACATTGCAGTTTTGGAATCGTGTCTTTGTTAATAACTGCTCCAAGAGCGCAAGGAGCAAGGACATCACACTGAGCAAATAAAATTTCTTCACAAGTTGCGGTTTTAGCTCCAAATCGTTTAGCAACCCTATTTGCTTTTTCCATGTCAATATCATTTATAATCAGATTAGCTCCATGCCAATACAGAAGCTCTGCTAAAAATACACCTACACTACCAAGACCTTGGATTGCCACTGTCTTTCCTTCTAAACTATCTGATCCAAACGTGTGATTTAACGCCGCTTGTATTCCCCTAAAAGTTCCCCATGCAGTATAAGGTGATGGATTTCCACTGCTATTTTCACTGTTGAGACCTACGACATGTTTTGTGCCTTTTCGGATATTTACAGCGTCATCTGATGAACATCCCACATCTTCTGCGCAAATATAAGAACCCATAAGACTATCTACAGCAACTCCAAATGCGGTAAGCAATTCTGGTGTCTTGTCTTTAGAAGGATCTGCTATAATAACACTTTTTCCTCCACCAAGACCACTTTCAGCAATTGCACATTTATACGTCATTCCTTTTGAAAGCCTTAAAACATCAAATAAGGCATCTTCAAATTTTGTATAAGGGTAAATTCTAGTACCACCCATTGCTGGGCCAAGCGTTGTGCTATGTACACTAATTATAGCCTTCAAATTGGTGCTTTTTTCAGTAATTGATATGACTTTTTCATAGCCTTCTATATCAAGCTCTTCTAATACCAGGTTTAATTCATCAGATTTAAAGCTCATTATTATCCCCCAACTTGAGATATTATTTAGTTTAAAACACCCTACTTTGTTTACACAAGTAGATTTAGGTGATACGAGATTATATTATACCATACATTTCACTACAACCCCATATATTTTTGAAATAGTTATTCAAATATTTAATTGTCTCTATATTCTATAAGTGCCTTCTTTGAGCTTGATCATTAATCTTTATGCCTGCTACCCTTTTTCACAAGGATATCTATGATTGAGGTAAAAATGTCTACTCTTGTCATTAGTGACAATTTAAAAGAAGTTTTAAAAAAATTTCTTAAGCAAAATAAAAAAGCAGATCTTCTTACTACTTATTTTTTCTTTCTAGAGAAAAAGCACAAACTCAAGCCTGTTTTATTTATTCGAGAAAAGACTATTTACCAAAGTGAAGAGGAATTACTTCACCAGTTAGAAAAAGATGGCAAGCTTTGGAGAGAGACCGAGATCAAAATCCAAGTAGGTCTACCATCTGTTAACGAAGACACTGCAAAAATTTATATCTGCCCCTTCACAGGAAAGGTCTTTGGTGACAATACACATCCAAATCCTCAAGATGCTATTTACGATTGGGTTTCAAAATGCCCAGAAAACACAGAAAGACTTGATGGACTTAAAGTAAAAAGATTCTACGTTTCTGATGATAAGGAAGTCATAGCAAATTACATTCAAAAAAGAAAAGAGCCTGTTTCCAAAACAGTCTACTCTTCTGCTATTACAGGTAAACTATACAACTCCAAGAAGACAGTTATTGATGATTTCAAGCAAAACCAACTCAAGTCTTTGACACTTGCAGATGTCCCAACTCAAAATAGATTTCAAATTGAAGATGAATTTCTCGACTTCATCCAAGAAAATTTAGATGATGCAAAAATTTCTGATTTCGTCGAATCACTAAGTGGAGAAACCGAATTTTCCACCCATGTGAAAAGATGGATTGAAGAAAATAGCGAAGAATAATTTTATTTTTGATGCAACCTATGATCAAGAATAATCCCGCCTTGAGCACAAAGGTTATTACAAATAACGCTTCAGAAACATCAAAGCTTGCAAAGCAAATTTCTAATTTAGCTCACAAACATAAAATCATTTGTTTTTTTGGAAACTTAGGGGCTGGAAAAACTACGTTTATTAAAAGTTTGATAAGCGAGCTTCAGCAGATTGATGAAAGCGAAGTTAGTAGCCCAACCTACACTTATGTAAATAGTTATAACAATAGCCAAGATGTGCATCATTTTGACCTTTATCGATTGAAGGGAAAAGAAGAATTTATAGAGATGGGTTTTGAAGAATATTTAGAAAGTGGACAGATTTGTTTAATCGAATGGTCTGAGAGAATTGAGGCGATTATTCCAAGCAACACACTTTGCATAGAAATCTCTCATTTAGGTGATGATAAAAGAGAAATTTATATGCATGTATTGGACAAAAAATGAAAAAAAAACACCCCTTCTCCAAAGCGACGTTCATTAAGTCTGCACTAGAGTCTAAATTTTTTCCAAAAGAGCGCTTTGATGAACTTGCCCTAGTCGGCAGATCGAATGTGGGCAAATCTTCTCTAATTAATCATTTACTGTTTCAAAAAGATTTAGCAAAAGTGTCCGCGACTCCAGGAAAAACGCGACTTCTTAATTTTTTTGAAATTGATGAAAATTTGGTCCTAGTTGATTTCCCAGGTTATGGCTTCGCAAAAGCGGGGCAAAAGCATGTAAATGCCTGGACAAAAGGAATTGATCAATATTTAGAAACAAGAACCAGCCTTAGACTTGTTGTTCTTCTTCTTGATATAAGAAGAAAACCCAACAGAGATGATCTTCTTTTTTACTCATGGGCAAAACACCATGAAAAACAGATCCTTATTGTTTTAACAAAACTTGATAAAATCAAACAAAAAGAAAAAGTCAAAAATATCAATACGATAAAAAAAACACTAGAACCTGAAGACCCCAAAGCTCTACCTACAATGATAACCTATTCCATTAAAGATACCAAATACCGTAAAATACTTATCTCCACTATTAACACGCTACTAGAAGAATAATTCATGGGATTACTTAACAAAGATATCTTTGTATGCATCGACTGCGAAGCAACTGGCCTAGACACCGAACGTGACCAGATAATCGAGGTTGCCTATATTATATTTACTTTTGATGAAGTTCTCGACTCTTTTGAAACGCTCATCAAACCAACAATCCCCATACCAGATGAATCAAGAGCAATCCATCATATTTCTGATGAGATGGTAGATGACAAACCAAGAATCCAAACTGTTCTTCCAGATGTTTTAAAAGCTGTTGGGAATTATCCAATCATGGGCCATGGAATTGCTTTTGATATCGCACTTTTAGACTACGCTGCAAAAAAATATAATATTGATTCGACTCTTACAAAAAACCCATCTATTGACACCTTAAGACTTGCAAGACTATATGGAGAAAGCCCTTCTAACTCCTTAGAAACGCTTCGCAAACATTTTAATGTAACACCTCATGGCGCACACCGTGCGATGAATGATGTGATCGTAAATATTGAAGTATTTAAACATCTTACCAAAAAATTCAAGTCTACTGGCGATGTTATCAGACGCTTGCAAAAGCCTATTGCAATGAAAAGAATGCCACTTGGAAAACACAAAGGTCGCCTTTTTTCTGAACTTCCAATTGAGTATTTAAAGTGGGCTTCTCATCAAAAATTTGATCAAGATTTGCTTTACTCACTTCGATTAGAAATTAAAGCAAGAAAGCATGGAAATACTTTTTCTCAGGCCGGAAATCCTTTTTCCACCCTTTAACTTTCTTGTTCAAATTCCAAAGTCATGTTAGAAAGTAGATTATGGAAACTTTTTCTTTAACACCTCTTTCTTGTAAAAACAAAGAAGCTCTCGTACGAGTAGATTTCAACGTACCCTTAGACAAAAATGGTAATATCACCGATGACTCACGTATTAATGCTACCCTACCGACTATCAAATACCTACTTAAAGAAAATGCAAAAGTTATCTTGTTATCTCACTTGGGAAGACCCAACGGAAAACAAGATCCAAAACTAAGTCTACAATTTATTGCGGCAGATCTCGAAAAAAAGCTCCATCAAAAAGTTCTCTTTTTGCCTTTCGATTCTATTGAAAATAACAAAAAAAAGATCACCGAATCTGACGCGTCTCTTTTTGTAATGGAAAATCTTCGCTTCTATGCAGGGGAAGAAGATGCAACTTTAGCAAAGGAGTTTGCTAAAAAACTTGCAACTCTTGGCAATTTATACGTAAACGATGCCTTTAGTGCATCTCACAGAAAACATGCCTCCGTATATTTTCTACCAAAACTATTTAAGGGAAAGTCAGCCTTTGGCCTGCTGATGGAAAAGGAGATTACAATGCTTACCTCCTTAACAAAAAATCCTCAGCATCCTTTTTTTGCGATTATTGGTGGCGCAAAAATCTCCACAAAGATTGGTGTCTTGAAGTCACTTGTTGAAAAAGTAGATGCCTTCTGCATTGGCGGTGGTATGGCTTATACTTTTTTTAAAGCTCTTGGTGTAAGTATTGGAGATTCCATTGTTGAGAATGACTTTATCGAAACAGCAAAGGAGTTTTTATCACTTTGCAAGCAAACGAAGACCAGCGTGTATTTACCAACTGATGTAGTTATTGCTGATAGCTTTTCATTAGATGCAAATTTTAAGGTGATAGCTATTGAAAATGGCATACCAAAAGGCTGGGAAGGAATGGATATTGGCCCCAGTACCGAAGAGCTATTTTCAAATAAACTATCTTCTGCAAAATCAGTTTTTTGGAATGGCCCCCTTGGGGTTTTTGAACTTCCGAACTTTGCAAAAGGTACAAATAAAATTGCAAAAACCTTAAGTGAGCTTTCTTGCACAAAAATAGTTGGTGGTGGCGACTCAGTATCTGCTATCAAAAAGGCTCATTTAGAGGATAAATTTACTTTTCTTTCCACTGGTGGTGGAGCCTCTCTTTCTTTTATTGAAAGCGGAACACTTCCAGGAATAGAAGCAATCGAGTAAAATACTTTTTTACATCCAAATTTTTACAGAAATCCTGGTTGAATTATTCCCTAAAAAAGGTATAATTGGTGCATCGGGGCAACATGAAAAACGGCCTCTACAACTTGAAAGAGAAAATGTTAATTCTTATTTTAAGACCAATTGATGCAAGAGGTTTGTTTGATTAATTATCAGCACTCTACTCTGCCAAGCGGCTTTATCTTTCTGCAACAAATCATTACTTTAACTAACACTACCTGCAAGATAATTTTTTTTCCTGATGAGAGGCAATTATGTCTGTAAAGGAAAAACCAGAATTTGGAAGGTTTAGAAGCTTTCTTTGGCCAATTCACCGATTTGAACTAAAAAAGTTTCTCCCTCTTTTTATTATCTACTCCTTGATTTGCTTTAATTACTCTCTTCTTCGCGCTGCTAAAGATGCCCTAGTTATCACAGCCCCTTCATCTGGCGCTGAAGCTATTCCATTTATAAAGGTGTGGGCCATACTACCCATGGCGATTTTAATAACCGTCGTCTTTACTAAACTTTTTAATCGCTATAGCCACGAACAGGTTTTTTATCTAATGGTTGGGATATTTCTTGGTTTTTTCCTGCTATTTTCAACTGTTTTGTACCCCTATCGAGATTTCCTACACCCACACGGTTTTGCAGATTCATTAGAAAATATGTTACCCTCTGGTTTTCATGGACTTGTAGCCATTATTAGAAATTGGACCTTCACCCTTTTCTATGTTATGTCTGAGCTCTGGGGCACAGCCATTATGACAGTCCTATTTTGGGGAGTAGCCAATGAAATTACATCTGTTGGTGACGCGAAGAGGTTTTATGCCATACTCGGCGTTGGCGCAAACATAGCCACCATTTTTGCAGGTCAAATCTCTGTGATAACGGCAACAAGTTTTATTGACCTTTCCTTCCTCTTTGGTTCTGAAAAATGGGGACAAGTTCTCGGCTTTATTACAACTCTTTCCATAGGATCGGGTGTTATAATCATTGGAGTCTTTAGGTGGTATGTACAAAATGTTTTAAAAAGTGACGTTTCATTTGAAAAAGTACTTGATAAAATGAAGAAAAAATCCATCAATACTAAGATGGGTTTGAGAAAAAGCTTTTCATATTTAGCTAAATCCAAATATTTAATATGTATTGCAATTGTTGTAATTGCATACAACATTTCCCTAAATATGATTGAGATTGTTTGGAAAGACCAACTCAAACTTTTATATCCAGACCCCTCTGACTACAATGCATATATGGGGAAAATTCTTATTGCTACAGGAATTTTATCAACCTTTATCGGATTATTTCTATGCGGGAATTTAATTCGAAAAGTGGGGTGGACTATATCCGCGCTTGTTACTCCTATGATCGTTCTTGTAACAGCAGTTGGGTTCTTTTCATTTATGATTTTTCACGATGGTAAGCTTGCAATAATGACATCACTTCTTGGGACTACACCCCTTGTTATCGGGGTCTTTTTTGGAGCCATGCAAAACTCTTTTACAAGGGCTTGTAAATACACTCTTTTTGACGCAACCAAAGAGATTTCATTTATCCCTCTTAGCTCAGAGTCTAAGTTAAAAGGAAAAGCTGCTATTGATGGGGTTGGATCAAGACTTGGAAAATCGGGTGGATCACTCATTCACCAAGTCCTGCTCATGGTTTTTGGAAGTATTTCTATGAGTACTCCATTTGTTGGTATCTTACTTATTGGAGTTATCGGCGCATGGATGGTAGCTACTAAATCTCTTGGAAAAAGATTCCACAAACTCTCTCTCGAAAATGAAAAACTCGATATTGATCTTCCATCAACAAGCGAGAGCGTATCAACACAAGAAGCTCCTGATAGTCAAGAAGCTTTGGTATAAACAAATAAATATAGATTTCTATGGATAACCTTATTGAATTTATTATTGCGCATAAGACAGCAGCGCCCTTTATTGCTTTTTTCTTAGTATTACTAGCAGGTTTTAGTCTTCCGATTAGCATCGACATTATTCTTGTAGCATGCGCATTTCTAGCGGCAACCGCCCTTAAAAGCCATGCGGTTTCTTTGTATTTGAGCATGGTAGTCGGCTGCGCTCTTTCTGCGTGGATTGCATATTTCATTGGCCGAACCTTCGGAAAAAAACTCCTTAAAATTAAATGGTTTGCCAAAATGCTCCCTGCAGATAGGCTACAAAAAATACGCAGCTTTTATGAAAAGCATGGGTTCAAAACATTTATTATTGGAAGGTTTATTCCATTTGGAGTTCGAAACTGTCTTTTCATGAGCTCTGGAATGAGTAAAATGCCTTTCGGTAAATTTGTATTCCGAGATGGCGTAGGTTGTTTTATCTGGGCAACCGTCTCTTTTTATCTATTTTTTAGGCTTGGACAAAATTTAGATACACTCGTTTCATATCTAAAAACATTCAATGTACTGATTTTTTCTCTATTCGCTGTAGCTGTAATTAGCTACATTTGGTATAAAAGGAAAAACGTGAAAAGTAAAAGGCTTCAGGACGAAATACAAAGAGATTAGAAGCTTTTAACCATAAAGGACTGACTAGTAAGACACCTATGCTTAATCCCTCTAATGGACTATCTCTTTTACGAGCGCCTCTAGCATTTGCTTTTCTGGTCGACTCTCCCCTAGTTCGAACAATTGTGGTACTTCTTGCCATGTTTACAGATTGTTTTGATGGGTACTTAGCACGAAAATTCAAGTACACCACTAAAGTTGGAGCAATCTTAGATCCATTAATGGATAAATTTTTTGTATACTTTACATTATGTGTGCTCTTTTTTGAGTCTAAAATATCAGTTTGGCAGGGAGCTGCCATGCTCTCAAGGGATGTTTTTCTTTGTCTCTTTGGCTTTTATTTGATTATATCCAAAAACTGGGAGTCCTATAAATTCAGATCCATTAAATGGGGGAAAATAACAACTGCAACGCAGTTTTTTGTACTCATTAGTATTTCTCTAGGGTATACTCTACCTCAATTATTTTACGTGGTCTTTGTTGTTTTTGGAATGCTCGCATTTATTGAGCTTTTGCAGTTAACAAGAGAGACAATTGCAAAAAACTAAACATATTTTTTGAGTAATGTCCTCTAGAAAATCTTCATCCTATATTTTTTTAGCTCTATTTTTGGGCGTTATTTTTGGATTTTTATCGATTCCATTTGTAAATAGCTTTGCAAAAGTAATATCTGAGCTTTTTATGAACATCTTAAAACTCCTCTCCCTTCCGATTATTTTCCTTTCTATCTTATCAACTATTACGGGGATGGAGAACTTAAAAACGGCTAAATTTTTTGCAAAGAAAATTTTAAAATACACACTTCTTACAACTCTACTAGCAGCAGGAGTCGCGCTTTTACTTTTTGTGATTATAAAGCCTGCATCCATGCAGTTTCTATCTAGCGAAGTAAAGGTAGTAGCAAGCGCACCAAGTGGCACCTACATTTCATTTTTACTGAAAATAATCCCTTCCAATATCATTGAGCCATTTGCAGAAAACAATGTGATAGCAATAGCATTTATCGCACTTATCCTATCGATTGCAATTATCAAACTACCCTCAGAACAAAGCGATCCTTTAAGAAAATTTTTCAAGTCTTTATTTCAGGCAATGTTAAAAATATCTTCTGCTATTATTGCTATTTTACCCATCGGAGTTTTTGTATTTACGGTAGAGTTTTTTGGAGCCATCAAAACGAGTGGCTCAGATCTAAAGAAGCTTCTTCTTTACGCACTTTGCATCTTACTTGCAAATGCTGTGCAGGGACTAATAATCCTTCCCCTGCTACTTAGAAGAAAGAAAATATCTCCACTTAAACTTGCAAAGGGAATGATGCCTGCAATTACAATGGCATTTTTCTCCAAGTCATCGAACGCCACTCTTCCCATAAGTTTAAATTGCGCTCGAAAAAGATATCCAATGTCTAAAGAGTTATCCAGTTTTAGCTTTCCATTATGCTCTGTGATTAACATGAATGGGTGCGCGGCATTTATTTTGATAACAACGCTGTTTGTCTCTATATCAAATGGATTTGTATTTCACACCTTTGAGCTCATTTCGTGGATATTTATTGCAAGTATAGCCGCCATTGGAAACGCTGGCGTTCCAATGGGGTGCTACTTTTTAACAACAGCCTTTTTAGTAGGGATGAACGTCCCACTAACCTTGATGGGACTCATACTGCCTTTATATACTTTTTTCGACATGGTAGAGACAGCTCTGAATGTTTGGTCAGATGCATGTGTTACAGCAATGGTAGATCAAGAAATTAAAGAAGCTCCTTCAACTGTAGACGGCGCCCTAGCTTAAAAAATTTATCGACATTTTCCTAAAAAGAGACTAGCTTAGGACTTATCCTTATTTATTAATTCAAAGAGAACTCCTATGAACAAAGAAAAAGAACCTGTTTTTACATCTGCAATTCGTAATTTTCTGAATACTATTTTCATTATCCTGGGTGCGATTGTTGGTGTAGTTTTTATTGCAATTACCATTAGCTTTTTCTCTAGACCATATGGCCATACCCCAAAAACTTCCATCAATCTCGTAGCAGATGCCAATGGGAATAGAAAACTTCTCTCACAAAACTCCCCTGCAATCCTACGAATCGATATTGAGGGCTTTATTGGCTCCAAATTTTTAAATGATAAAACAATCCAAAAATTACTACTTGCATCGCAAGAATCTCCTCTTAAAAAGGGTCGCATAAAAGGTATTCTTGTTGTTTTTAGAACACCTGGTGGCGTTGCATATGATTCAGATGCAATTTACCAAGCGTTGCAAACCTATAAACATAAATACAATGTGCCTATCTATGGTTATGTCGATGGAATGTGCGCCTCTGGTGGGATGTTAATTAGCGCAGCATGTGACAAACTCAACTCAAATGCATCCGGTGTCATTGGCTCTGTTGGTGTAAAAATAGGCCCATTTTTTAATGTTTCAAAATTAATGGATAGATTCGGCATTGAATCCAAAACCTTATATGAAGGAAAAGATAAAGATATTCTTAACCCTTTCCAAACTTGGAAAAAAGAAGATGATAAATCGATACAAAACATTTTAGACTACGAATATAAAAGATTCGTAGATACTCTGTGCGAAGGCAGAAAAACACTCAACAAACAAAAACTTATTGATGTGTATGGAGCCCAGGTATTCAATCCCCAATCAGCCAAAGAAAAAGGATTTATTGATGATGCTAATAGTAGCTATTCAGAGACACTGCAAGAACTGACTGTTGCAGCTGGAATTTCTGCAGATACACCTTACCAAGTAATCCAAATCAAATTACACAGGCCCTACTTCGCAAATCTTGTAGAAGGAAAAGCGTTTCCTTTTAATACAGAAATTAAACACACCTTTGATTTTGGAGATGCATTTGATCTATCTCTTGTAAATAAAGTCCTCACAATTTACTCCCCCTCAGACGAAACTTTATGAGTGTTATGACATCCCCTACCATGAAAAAAATTTATATTCTTGATGCCACAGGTTTTCTGTTTCGCTCCTACTACGCAATTACAAAGATGACAAATCAAAAAGGAGATTCTACAAACGCCCTTTATGGCTTTATAAGAACTTTCCAAAAGTTATTCGCAGAGCAAGATATTACCCATGTTGTTGCCGTTTTTGACGGTCCTGATAATAAAAAGAAAAGATCCGAGATCTATGCTGACTACAAAGCAAATCGAACAGGAATGCCAGAAGACCTCATTACTCAAATGCACCATTGCATAGACTATTGCAAGTTCATGGGTATACCAACTCTTGTCATACCAGAGGTAGAAGCGGATGATACAATTGGAGCGGTTACAAAATGGGCCGAGGCCAAAGACATAGAAGTTGTTATCTGCTCTGCAGATAAAGATTTATGCCAACTCGTAACCGAGAAAACAACAATCTTAAATATCTATAAAAACAATCAAGTTACTGATCAAAACAGAGTCCTAGACACATATGGTATTTTACCTTCTCAAATTGCAGATTATCTAGCCATTGTAGGTGATGCATCAGATAATATTCCTGGAATCAGTGGGATGGGACCTAAAACGGCCACAAAACTGCTTCAAGAATTTGGATCTATATCCGGTATTTATGAAAATGTCGAAACTCTTACTAATGAGAAACAAAAAAAGACCCTTTTAGAATATCAAGATGCAGCCTTTATGAGTAGGGAACTTGCCACTCTATTTTTAGATATTCCTTTTCCGAAAGAGGAGTCTTTTTTTTCTATGCAGGAAAAAAAGGAAGAAAACTTAAGAGATCTCTATAAAGAAATGAATTTTTCTACACTTCTCAAAGAACTTGGGGAAACAGCTATTTCCAAACCTTTGGTAGAGACTACCTATCAACTGATAAACGACGAAGCCTCCTTAAACAGCCTTATTGAAAAACTACTCGAGCTTAGCGAGATCTGCATTGATACTGAAACTACATCTTTAAATAAAATGGATGCAAAACTTGTAGGAATTGGAATTTGCTACGAAAAATATAGCGCCTATTACATTCCAACAAATGGAGCGCTTTCTCTCGAGTATATTCTACAAAAGTTGAAGCCCATTTTAGAAAAACCTGATATTTGTTTTATAGGCCACAACATTAAATACGATCTACATGTCCTTTTAAATTATGGAATTGAAGTTCGAGGTAGCTTATTTGACACAATGATTGCATCGTATTTAGTCCATCCTGAAAATAATAGACACAATTTGGACCAAGTAACCCTTGAAAGGTTTGATTTTGTAAAAACATCTATTAAGAGCTTATTTCCCGGCAAAAAACCAATTGCAATGGGTGAAGTTCCACTTGATATTATCTGTAACTACGCATGCGAAGATGTAGACTATACGTTTCGCTTGAAAGAGGTTCTTACCAAAGATTTAGATACTCAAAATCTCATGGGCGTATTTAATACACTCGAGATTCCTCTTCTTCCAGTCTTGCTTCAAATGGAACGTACTGGAATCAAAGTCAATAAAGATACGCTCGTAGATATGACTACTCTTCTCATGAAAAAACTCTCAGTATTGGAGACATATATTTACGAAACTTCTGGAGAAACATTCAACATTAACTCTCCAAAGCAGTTAGGAACTGTACTTTTTGAAAAAATGGAACTCACCTCCCCCCTTCTCAAAAAGGGAAAGCCCTTTTCTACAAGAGCAGAGGTTTTAGAAAGCATGGTTGAGATGCATCCGATAGCATCCAAAATACTCGAATATCGAATGCTTGAAAAACTGCGATCTACCTACGCAGCTTCCCTTCCTGATATGATCCATCCCCAAACAGGACGTATACATTGCAACTTTAATCAAGCAGTTGCAGCAACTGGCAGACTCTCTTGCCAAGAACCAAATTTACAAAACATTCCAATTCGCACTGAAATTGGACGAGAAATTCGAAAAGCTTTTGTACCAAAAAATGATGATTATAGCTTTGTGTCAGCAGATTATTCCCAAATTGAGCTGCGTCTTCTAGCCCACTTTTCAAATGATCCAAACCTTCTAGAAGCCTTTCAATCAGATTTAGATATTCACCAAAAAACAGCCTCACTTATTTTTAAGGTTCCCCTAAGCGAGGTAACCAAGGATATGAGATCTAAGGCAAAAGCTGTAAACTTTGGTATCATCTACGGACAAAGCGCCTTTGGCCTTTCTAAATTGCTCCACATTCCAGCTAAAGAAGCCTCTGCTTTTATTAAATCTTATTTTGAAAGCTACCCTAAAGTAAAAGAATATCTAGAAGACTCTAAACAGATAGTGAGAGATCTTGGATATAGCTCAACGCTTCTGGGCAGGAAAAGACCTATACCTGAGATTTCAAGCCGAAATAAAATGATAAGCTCTGCAGCTGAGAGACTTGCAACCAACACCCCTTTGCAAGGATCCCAAGCAGACATTATCAAAGCCGCCATGATTAAAATAGACCAGATTCTTGAGAAAAAAAACCTTTCTACATCCCTTATTCTTCAAGTGCATGATGAACTCATATATGAAACAAAAGATTCTGATATAGAACCACTTAAGAAAATTATAGTCCATGAGATGGAGAATGTTGTCAAATTGCGCATTCCACTAATTGTAAACGTAAAAATTGGCAAAAATTGGGGAGAATGTTAAAATATAGAAAAGTAGCTGTAACCGGTAGCCTCTCATCTGGCAAATCAACACTATGTCAGATATTAAAAACCCATGGAGCTTATCTAGTTAGCGCTGATGATATTTCTCATCAGCTTCTTGAAAATCACCCAGGCATCTTTAAAGAAGTAGTCCAATTACTTGGCGAGCAAGTGTTAAACGACTCTAAAATAGATCGATCAAAAGTTGCCCAGATTGTTTTTTCAGATGAAAAGAAGCTAAAAAAATTAGAAGCCATTTTGCACCCCTTCATTTTTGAAGAAATTGAAAAAGAATATGAAAAGTCCAAAGACGAAAAAAAGTACATCGCATTTATTGCAGAAGTGCCCCTTCTCTTTGAAACAAATCGGCAAAGAGAATTTGATTTGACACTTTTAATTACAACAAGTTTAGATTGCGCAAAAAAACGGTATACCCAATCAGATTATGACAAAAGAATACAATATCAGATGAGCGCTTCAGAAAAAGAAAAACTCTCTGACTTCATTATTTGCAATAATGGATCAAAACAAGATTTAGAAAAAAAAGCATTGCAGTTTTTAGAAATCTGCAAAAACACCCAATTTCAGGAGAAATACATTCGATGACGCAAGATAACATAGCAAAAGATGCTAAGCCAAAAATCATTCCACCTCCCATAAAACAACCTCCTAAACAAGAAATCCAAGCCGAACCTAAACAACCAAGAGAGATCATCACGACAAAGATTGCTGATCTGCAAAGAATGAACATCGATCAGCTTAGCGCCTTTGCAAAAAATTTAGGTCTCAATAACCTCGGATCACTCACAAAGTCTCAAATGGTATTTGCAATTGTTAAATGTAAATCATCCAAACCTGATGAGATATTAGTCGGTGAAGGAGTTTTGGAAGTACTTCCAGATGGTTTTGGTTTTTTAAGATCTCCTAACTACAACTACTTGCCCTCTGCAGAGGACATCTATGTCTCACCTGCTCAAATTCGAAGGTTCGATCTGAAAAAGGGAGATACTGTTTATGGAACACTTCGATCCCCAAAAGAAAAAGAAAAGTATTTTGCTCTTGCTAAAGTTGATAGAATTAACAATAAACTTCCTGAAAAGTCTAAAGAGAGAATTTTCTTTGGTAACTTAACACCTCTTTTTCCAGACAAAAGAATTGTCATGGAAACTTCAAAAGAAAAACTAAGTACTCGAGTCCTTGACTTAGCAGCGCCAATAGGTATGGGGCAAAGAGCGCTTATTGTTGCTCCTCCAAAGACGGGTAAAACAATCTTAATGCAAGACATTGCAAACTCTATTGCAACCAATCATCCAGACGCTATTTTAATTGTTCTTCTTATTGATGAGCGGCCTGAAGAAGTCACCGATATGGTTCGTATGGTAAAAGGAGAAGTAATATCTTCTACCTTTGATGAGCCGCCAGAGCGTCATACGCAAATTGCGGAAATGGCCATTCAGAAAGCTCGATGCTTAGTTGAGTATGGTCATGATGTTATTATTCTTTTAGACTCTCTTACAAGGCTTGCTAGAGCTTACAACACAGTGCAACCTCACTCTGGTAAGATTTTAACGGGTGGTGTAGATGCAAATGCACTTCATAAACCAAAAAGATTCTTTGGAGCTGCTAGAAATATCGAGCATGGTGGATCGCTGACCATCATAGCAACAGCGCTCATTGATACAGGATCACGAATGGATGAAGTGATTTATGAAGAATTTAAAGGTACAGGCAACATGGAGCTTGTTCTCGATCGCAGACTTGCAGAGAGAAGAACATTCCCAGCAATTGACATAGTCAAAAGTGGAACAAGAAAAGAGGAACTTCTATATCATCCACAGGAGCTCGAGCAGGTGTATAAGCTTAGACAAGCTCTTGCGGATCTAACTCCTCAAGATGCAATGAAAATGCTTCTTGCTAGACTTCGTAAAACAAATAGTAATGCAGAGTTTCTGCTCTCTATGAAAGATTAATCTCTTTTTTGTTTTCATAATTTCAAGTTTTAAGTAGGTTCCAAATTTACAGGAGCCTACTTTCATGCAAAATAATAATATATTAATTATTACCTCTTCTGGTGGTAATGGTCATATTCAGACTGCAAATGCCATTGCAGCAAATATCTTAGAAAGTAAAGCAAATGCTAATGTGATCTTTAAAGATCTTGTCTTCGACTGGATCGGCAAAACAATTGGCTCCATTATTCTCACGCATTTTTGGAATGGTGCTCAAAGAAACGGAAGGCCTCTTTTTCGAAAAATATTCGCATCTCTACGCCCTGTTGCAGATGTATTTTGTTTTGTGCCTGTCTTTTGCAACGCTTATTTTACGATTAAAAAAAATAAGATCGAGCGTGTAATCGACTGCCAACCCACTTGTACGCTTGCCATCATTAAAGCAATCAAAGTGTATAACAAAATCCATCATCAGCATTTGATCTTAGAAAAAATGGCAATGGAACTACCCACGCTTTCTACCAAATATTTTTTTTCCTCCATTAAGCAGCTTTCTAAAAGCGATCTAAAAGTTTTTAAGCTCTACAGCACAAAACCTCTTCTAGAAATAGATAAGACTGAAGATGCTTTTTGGAAGCGCCTTGCGAATTTACGAAGAAGAGATATTATCTACAGCGCACTTCCCATTAGAAAAGCCTTTGCAAATTTGATTGGAGTAAGTCCTGAAGGTGAAATTCCACTATATATAAAGACTTCTTCCATAGGAGAAAGAAATTATTTAGAAGATCTTCTCGAATTACAAAATATCCCTTATGCAAACGATTTAAAACAAATAGAGCTGGAGATTCCAAGTAGGGCGCAAGTCATTACAATTCTTCTAAGCTCTGAGCCAAGCGAAAATGCAAGTCTTGAGTACATAAAACATATTCTTTCTATGCATACAAAGGATGAAAACACCTATGTTTTTGTATACTGCGGCGACTTTCAAAAATCAAAATCTTTTTTTGAAAACATAGAGCTACAATGTAGGTCCCTATCTGAAAAATCATATGTAAAAATCATACCTATGTCTTTTCAACTAGATGATGTCATTGCAACTTTATATCATAGGTCTGATCAAACGATTACATGCTCAGGTGGAGCAACATCCATGGAGCTTTTTGCAATGAGTAATGGGCAAATTTTCATCCACTCTAATTGTAGAAAAAACACAACAAAGCTTGAAAAGTTACTTCATGGGATGCCATCTTGGGAAGCTGGAAATGCAAAATATTTAATGCAAAAAAAAGGAGCCATTGTAACGACTCCTTTTTCCTATCCAATCTTTAGCAAAAAAATTATGGAATCAAATGAACTACAAGCCCGGCCCAATCCTTCCTTAGAATATAATGATTAACCGTTTGCATATTTGCGCCCGTTACTTCGCAAAATCCTGCAACATAGGGAATCAAGTTATTAGCTTTTGATTCGGCTTCCATTTTTCTAGAAAATCCTCCAATGAAATTACTCCACTTGAATCGACTTCTCTTAACCTCTCTCATATGATTTGCAAGTTTTGGATGCGAAAAAATATGACCAATAAAACGCATTGGATGTACATGTTCAATTCGATCACCCGCTTTTTCTAATTCTCTTTTCATAAGCAGTAATCGGTATAGGGCATGCTCACCCATTGATTTAATAATCTTATTGGTATTTGCAACATCAGATTTAGAAAAATCAAGTGAGTAATACCTATTCATCTCATCTGAGGTAGCGCATTTTAATATATGTACTTGAAAACTATTCTGCACAGCGTGCTCTATGGGAAGAGATTCATTCTTACTGCTCGAGAGTTTATCCCTTTGCAAAAATTCATGGAATTCATCGTAATGAATAAGCTCAACATCTTTCACATCAGAAAGGGATTTTTTTAAGTGAAAAAACTCCTCTTTCGATGGACCATACTGCTCCAAATTTTCAATAGCATAAATCGCGCCTTCATAAATTGCGTCTGGCGTTGTAGCAGAATCTGCTTCAAGTCGATCAGAAATAAGTTTTACCAGCATCTTTTGCATCACTTTTTTCTTTGCTATATCAACGGGGAAACAAGTTTCCAATTGACTTATAGCTGCATCAAAATGCTCTGATCCATTAACGATCGAAGAAAACAAAAAGCATATACCTAAAAAAATATATGGCGCTTTCATAGAACCTCCTAAATACTTTTTTCAAAGGCGACATTAAACATTGGTATTGAAATCTACGCAACAGAAAAAGCTCTTCTTTACACAAACGCCTTTTCGATAAAAGCTTGATATTCTAAATTAAGGACTTAGACAAAAGGAAATCTTCGATGCCAACATTTAAAATCGCTGTCAATATCGTAGCGCAGCTGCAAGAACAAGGGCACACAGCCTACTTTGCAGGAGGGTGGGTTCGAGATTTTTTGATGAATCACCCCTCCGATGATATCGATATAGCAACTTCTGCGTCTATTGAAGACATCGAATCTCTTTTCCCGAAAACGATCCCAGTTGGGCGTCAATTTGGAATAATTGTTGTTGTTGTTGAAGGACTCTCCTTCGAAGTAGCCACTTTTCGTTCAGACCTAGAATATAAAGATGGTAGAAGACCTATTGGCTTTAAACCTGCTTGTGAAAAAGAAGACGTAAAAAGAAGAGATTTTACGATTAATGGAATGTTCTATGATCCCATCGAAGAAAAACTTATCGACCATTTAGACGGAAAAAAAGATCTCGAGAAAAAAATCATTAAAGCGATTGGAGATCCGGAGCAAAGATTCAAAGAAGATCGCCTTCGAATGATTCGCGCAGTAAGGTATAGCGCGAGATTTGATTTTGAAATTGAACCAAACACCCTTTCCTGCATTCTAAAACAAAAAAATGACTTATTTCCATCAGTTGCAATCGAGCGAGTTTGGCAGGAAATTGTCAAAATGGAGAAGTATGTAAACTTTGAAAAAGCCATTTTACTCCTATTTGAGACGGGTTTACTTCATGTGATTTTTCCAAGTTTTTCTCTTCCAAAAGAAACACTTGAAAGAAGAGTAGGGCGCTTCAGTCATTTTCCAGAAAAAACGCCAACCATTCTTTATATTTTAGAACTCTTTGAAAAGAGCTCTTTGGAAGAAAAAATTACACTTTGTAAAAAGCTTAAGCTTTCAAAAAAAGATCTTGAATTTGCAACCCATTACCACCACATCCAATCTTTTTTCCGCCGTTTCCATGCAGCTAATTCCGTTGAAAAAACGTATATATTTGCAAATCCAAATTACTTTTTAAATCTATCGATTTTTTTGGCAAAACAAGCAGATACGGATAAATTAAAACTTGCTGCAGCGCTTCATATGGAATACGAAAAACATAAAATTGCTATTGAACGGATCATTCAGAAAAAGCCCATACTTTCTTCAAAAGACCTAATTGATGAAGGCATCGTGCCAGGAGAAAAAATGGGCCAGCTTCTAAAAGAAGCTGAGCTAATTGCGATTAACAATAACCTCGTTGATAAAGAGACAACCCTTCAGATGCTAAAGGCTACGCCTCTTTGGAAAATGTAATCAGCTATCCATTTTAAGTAGTAGTGTTGTGATATCATCAAACTGCGCCAAGCCATTTGTGAAACGATCAATATCGTTATATAGATTCACAATTACATCCTTGGCTTCCAATTCACAGGAGTTATTTAAGAGTTTCTCTACACGTTTGTCGCCATACATTTCCATATTTTCGTTATGAGCCTCCACAACACCGTCGGTGAAAAGAAGAAGAAGATCTCCTTTTTCAAGTGTAACTTCATGTAACTGCACATCAGAAAATAGATCTGCTCCAAAAGCCATTAGATCCGATTGTAGCCGCTCCACTCCCCCATCTTTTCTTCGCAGCATCGGAGGATTGTGCCCACAGTTTACGTAGCGTAATTTACGAGTTGCTTTATCATATTGTCCCACCCACCCGGTTACAAAACTACCACTGTCTTTTGTATCAGAACAAAACAGGTTATTCGCTTTTTTAATTACGTTTGATAAGTTTTGTTCAGTCTTCGAAAAGGCGCGAAGCATGCTACGAAGCGATAGTGAATATAAGCATGCAAAGACCCCCTTTCCTGCAGCGTCAGCGATTGTAATCTGGAATTTTCCATCATCGACAGCAAAAAGATCATAGAAATCTCCTCCTACCTCTTTTGCTGGCTTGCACCCCTTGCCTAAACTAAAACCCATATCTCGTGGGAAATCTTTAGGTAAGAGGGACTGCTGAACACTATGACCGAGCAGAAGCTCTTGCTTTAAGGTCTCCTTTGCCACTTTTTCCGATTCAACCTCTTCCATATGTTTGAGAAGAGATGCAATCATCTCGTTGAAACGCTCTCCTAAAATATTTATCTCAAAACCCATTTTATCTTTTGTGAATTTTGCACTTAAATCCCCATCACCAATTTGTCCCATCACATAGGATAAATGCTTTAAAGGCCTTGCCATGCGCATGGTAATTAGATATGCGCCGCCTCCACCAAATATTACAATTAAACCAAGTAAAATGAGGGTGTGGTACAGATATTTTTGAAAATCAAGAAAATTTATCTTTTCAGGCAGATTAACAAGTAATTGCAAATCGCTATCTTCAAGAGGCAACAAAGTGGCAATGTAACTCTCATCTAAAAAATCAAAGGTAAAGCCCCCTTTGATTTCTTTAACAGGTTTTACTCCAATCACCTTTTCATCTTGACTAGACACTTGATTCTTTTTCAAACAGCTTCCTACAAGACTTGTCTCATTAGATGCTAAGATAAGGCCTTTCTTTGTAACAAGAGATGTTTGGACTTTGTAACCAAATTTTTGCCCTATATCGAGTTTATGTATTAAAGCTTTTGATGAAAGAGCTATATTAATACTTCCCACTATATCGCCACTCTCGTTTCTAAAAAGCTTACTTGCGTAAATGGTTTTTTCAGATCCTTCTAAAAAAATAGTGTGGTCATTTTCTATTGTTTGGTAGTCGCGAACAAGCGCTGTAAAATTTTCCCCTATCATCTCTGAGTCTGAAGAAGAAATACAAAGATAGGTTCCATCAGTGACCTCTTTTAGTAAAAAAACGGAGCTTATCTCTTCTTGCACCGCCACTTTATTAAACAACTCATTTGCATCCTCAATAGAGACAAGAGTACCTTGGGTCTCTTCTTGCTTGAGAAGGGATTCCAAAATTCCAAGAGTTGTAATCTCAAAATGAAACATCTGGTTAAATTCTTCGACCTTCCCCCTGCCGAGTAAATTCAAGGAATTAAAATTTTCTTTAACATTCGCCTTATAATCATCAAAAAAAAGCCAAAGGGCATGAAATACAAGTGGAATTACAAGAAAGATAAGTCCTGCAAGTAATACTCTTGCAGCAAGAGAGCCTTTTAGCCCTTTTGGAGAAGACTTGCAATTGCTATTTTTTTCTGTCATGATACGTCTTTGATCACATTCCATTGTTTATGAAAGAAATTACAAGCCTTAAACATCCTATTGTCAAACACTTAGTAAAACTAAGACAGGACAAACGATATCGCAGCGAGCAACAAAAAGCGGTTATTACCTCTTTAAAAGTAATTAAAGAAATTAGCGCCTTATTTCCTCTCATAACACTTGTGCAAAATAAAATCCTAGATCCAAAATACACATTAAACAGCGCTGAGTTAATTACAACAACAGATGAGATTATCAAAAAAATTACAGGGCTTAAAAATCCAGAAGGAATAGCTGCAGAAATTGAGCTTCCGCCCATGCAGGATTTATCCAATAAATCCCCTATTCTGATTTTAGATAAGATTGGAGATCCTGGAAATATGGGCACTCTTTTTCGCTCCGCCCTTGCCTTTGGTTTTAAGGGAGTATTTATTACCGATTCCAGTGTGGATCCTTTTCATGAAAAAGTCATTAGCGCCTCTAGAGGCGCTGTATTTCAGATTCCGATTGCTGTAGGCTCACTTATAGACGTTAAGAAACTTTGCTCCAACTACCACGTTCTTGTTGCGGATCTCAAAGGCAAATCTATTGCAGATATTGACATCCATGAAAAAATAGCTCTGGTTCTAGGAAGTGAGTCACATGGCCCAAATTCTTTTTTTACTGAGCAATTTACTGCTGTAACCATTCCTATGGAAAAGACAGAGTCACTCAATGTCGCAGTAGCTGGATCCATTATAATGCATACCATGCGAGAAAAATTATGACACAACATGACGATAGCGATTATTACGAAGAAAAGTTTTCTCCTACAAGAAAAGAGCATCGAAAAGAAAAAAAACTTGCCTCTTCTAAAGATCGCTCCAAATATAAAAAGACAGATAAACCAAAAAATTTGCCGACCCAAGATTTTTCTTCTCTTCCCAAAGGGAGAGTAATTGCCATTAGCAAAGAAGCTATTATTGTCTCACACGATCATAAAACCTACTCTTGTACTCTGCGAGGGCTCTTAAAAAAAGAGCGTAATAAACAAAAAAACCTCATCACTATTGGAGATTTTGTTCGATTCGAACCATCAGGTATAGATCAAGGCGTAATTGCTCATATCGAAGAGCGTAAATCAATTCTTTCTCGAAGAGAAAATCTTCATCGAAGAAAAGAGCAAATGATTGCGGTAAACATCGATCAAGTCCTCATTGTAGTAACGCCCTATATGCCAAGACTTAAGCCAGCTCTTATTGATCGATATATCATTGCAGCCATTCGTGGTAACATGAAACCTGTAATTATTTTTAATAAAGTAGATCTTATCGAAAATCCTCCAACAAGTTGGCATGCAGATGACATCGAAAAAGAAAAAGCTTTAATTGATCTTTTTTTAGAAACCTACTCGAAATTAGAAATTCCAATACTTCTTTCCTCTTCTTTAAAAAAAGAAGGAATCGAAGCAATTAAACAAATAATGGACGGCAAAACATCCGTATTTTCAGGTCAATCAGGCGTTGGAAAAACCTCACTCATCAACAACTGTTGTAACTTAGATCTAGATACTAAAGAAGTGATCTCTAAAACAAGAAAAGGGGCTCACTCTACCTCTTCTTCTATTTTACTCCCTGTTGAAAAAGATGGGTTTTGTATCGATACACCCGGTATTAAAAGCTTTGATTTATGGGACATTACCCCAGAAGACATTCAAATCTACTATGATGAATTTACGCCCTTTATTCAGGATTGTAAATTTCCAAATTGTATGCATCTCCATGAGCCAGGCTGCAGAGTCAAAAAAGCTGTAGATGAGAAGCAGATTTCACAACTCAGATATAATTCCTACTGCACTCTTGTAAAGGGTGATTTTGTAAATGAATGGGAATAAATCCTGAAATTTCTTTTGATACATTTATCTAACTGTGTGTTATGTGTAACCTAAACAAGCATCATAGGGGTAAATCATGACATCAATCGTAAATATTCATGGACTCGAAATATTAGACTCCAGAGGCAACCCAACTGTAAAGGTATTTGTAGCTCTTAAAGATGGAACGATTGGATCTGCATGCGCACCGTCTGGGGCATCTACGGGGGAGCATGAAGCTGTAGAGCTTCGAGATAAAGATCCTAAACGATATCTAGGAAAAGGAACCCTCACAGCTGTTGAAAATGTCAATACCACTATAAAAAAAGCCCTTCTCGGTAAAGACGCCCTCAACCAAAAAAATATCGACCAACACTTAATCGATGCTGATGGCACTAAAAACAAGAGTAAACTTGGTGCAAATGCCATTATTGCAACTTCACTTGCTGTTTGCAAAGCAGCGTCTCTCTCTCAAAAAAAACCTCTTTATACACTTCTTGGAAGCGCCCCCTATGAGTTACCTGTTCCTATGATGAATATCATAAATGGTGGAGCCCATGCAGACAATTTTCTCGATTTTCAAGAGTTCATGATCCGTCCTGTTGGACCAAAAACTTTCCGAGAAAAACTTCGTTGCGGCGCAGAAATTTTCCACGCATTAAAGGCTCTTCTTCATGAAAAAAATCATGTTACAGCAGTTGGCGATGAAGGGGGATTTGCGCCTATGTTTGCATCGAATGAAGAAGCGCTAGACTATATCATGCTTGCCATAGAAAAGGCCGGTTACAAGCCTAAAGAAGACGTCACAATAGCCCTCGATGCTGCGGCTTCTGAGTTCTATGACAAGCCTTCAAAAAAATATATCGAAAAAAAGAAAAAACTTAAAAAAATGCCTTTTGTTGAAAGAACTTATGAAGAATTAACAGATTACTTTTTCGATCTTTGCAAAAAATACCCCATCGATTCTATTGAAGATCCTTTGGATGAAAATGATTGGGAAGGCTGGGCCCATCTCACTGAAAAGCTAAAGCATATCCAAATCGTAGGTGATGATCTATTTGTTACCAATAAGGATTTCTTACAAAGAGGAATCAATGAAAAAGTTGCCAATGCGATTTTGATCAAATTTAATCAAATTGGAACTCTTAGTGAAACTCTTGAAACAATTGCTCTTGCTAAAGCCAATAACTACAAAACCATTATCTCTCATAGATCCGGAGAAACAGAAGATACTTTTATTGCAGACTTAGCAGTTGGAGCGAACGCCCTTCAGATTAAAACAGGATCTCTTTCTAGATCTGATAGGGTTGCTAAATACAATCGGCTTCTTGAGATTGAGGAATTATTGTGACAAAATTCTAGCTTTTTTAGTTTGTAATACCCATCGCAACGAAAGAATCGGGTTATTCACAACTACTTTTGAAGGCGCTTCTGGATTTTATCTTAGTACACGACAAAAAAATAATTCGGTGAAAAAAAATCATTAATAGAGTAGCTCTCGGTAAATATTTTCCATATTTAAGTCTAAATGTGAGCCTGAATTTAAGGCGCCCGGAAATACCGATTCAATTGCTTCAGTCAAGCCTTTTAGCCCATCAACACAGACTCTTTTCCTCTTCTTGATTTGCGATGTGCACACAAAATAACAAACAATTAATTTTTGTTGATAGTTATTAATAATTATATTAACAGGAGATTATTAATAACTATTTGCAAATTAAATGAACTATCATCGAAAAAAGGCGGCTTTAGTTGATAAAGTGGCTTGTTTTATACTTGCTGGAGGAGAAGGGACACGGCTGTTTCCTTTAACTAAGAAAAAATGCAAACCTGCGGTTACCTTTGGAGGGCACTATCGATTAATCGATGTTCCAATTTCTAACTCATTAAATGCTAAGCTCTCTCATATTTTTGTAGTATCACAACACTTCTCCTCAGACCTCAATCGATATATTCGCAAAACCTATCCTCTGGACACCTTTCAAGGTGCGCATATTGAGCTTTTAACCCCCAGCGACACTCCTAAAAAAAGCTGGTACAAGGGGACAGCAGATGCAATTAGAAAAAATATTGATCACCTTGAATCTTCTTCCATCGAATATGTTCTAATTTTATCTGGAGACCAGCTTTATAATATGGATTTAGAGGCTATGGTTCAATTTGCAAAAGAGAAAAAAGCAAATCTAGTTATAGCGTCGCTAGTTGTAGAAAAAACAGATGCAAAACGCATGGGACTTTTAAAAATTGACTCTGATGAGAAAATTGTAGATTTTTACGAAAAGCCCACCACCAACTCTCTTTTACAAAAATTTGAAGTAGATGCAAAAACCCTCCATGAGAAGAAAATTACTACAGAAAGCCCTTCCTACTTAGGTTCAATGGGAATCTATGTGTTTAAGAAGGAAGTTTTACTTTCTATATTAAAAGAAGATACTGGGGATGATTTTGGGAAACATATTATTCCTCATCAAATTGAAAAGGGTGGATGCTTTTCTTATATCTATAATGGGTATTGGGAAGATATTGGAACCGTTCAATCCTATTACGATGCAAACCTAGCACTTACCACTAATACACTGGGCCTAAATCTCAATAATGAAGATTCCCCTATCTATAGTAATCATCCTATGCTTCCATCTCCTAGATTTATTAATACATATGTCAAAGACTCAATCATTGGAGATGGTTCTATTATCGAAGCCAAAGAGGTAAATCATTCTCTACTTGGACCTAGATGTTTGGTTGGTAAAAACTCGATTATTAGGGATTCTATTATCATCGGGAATGAAAAAGGGGATGACCTCTTGCAAAAAGAGAAGTATGGGATTGGAAAAAATTGCATGATTGAAAAAGCCATTATCGATGAGAACACACTTATTGGTGACAACGTCTCTCTTACCAATAAACAAAACTTGCAAAAGTATGATGGGGATGGAGTGTATGTCCGAGATGGTATTATCATTGTCACATCGGGCACGAAACTTGCAAACGGCTTTACCCTTTAAAATCCTTGCGCTATGATCTAAATCATTGAACAAAGGAAATCATATGCAAATCTTTGCTCTTGGAGACCCTCACCTCTCATTTGGGATTGATGGAAAAAGCATGGAAGTGTTTGGACCCTCATGGAAAAATTTTTCGTCTAGAATAAAAGAGAATTGGATCAAACATGTGACAGATGAAGATATTGTTTTACTCCCGGGTGATATTTCATGGGGAAAATCATGGGATGAGGCTCTTGTCGATCTGCGCTGGATAGACTCACTTCCAGGTCAAAAAGTAATTAGTAAAGGCAACCATGATTATTGGTGGCAATCCAAAACCAAAATGGCATCAGCTGGACTTACATCTACACATTTTATATGCAACGACGCGATAACTATCAAAAATATTACGATTGGTGGAACAAGACTTTGGGATAGCACAGAATATAACTTTGAACCCTTTATCGATTTCAAAGACAATCCTAAAGTGAGAAAAAAAACCGCGGAAGAAAGGCAAAAAGAGATCGATAATATCCCAAAAATCTTTGATAAAGAGCTACATAGATTGCGCCTGAGCCTTGAGAAATTAGATCCCAATGCAACCATTCGCATTGCCATGACTCACTACCCCCCAATTAGTGCAGACTTGGATGACTCACTTACCTCAAAACTTCTAGAAGAGTTCAACATTGATATCTGTGTATTCGGACACTTGCATAATGTAAAACCAAATGCATTGCCCTTCGGTGAAAAAAATGGAGTGCGATACATTTTTACTGCAAGTGACTACCTGCAGTTTATACCTCTTCGTATTTACTGATCTAAAAGATCTCTAATATATTTTGAGGTATTTTGATCCATAGTAAACGTCTGTTTTTCCTTAAATGCGAGAGTAAAGCGTTTTACTTCATTCTCTAAGTCTTCTAGATCTTTAAGGGCAAAGTAATCAGCGATAATATAAAGAAGTTCTAAAAAATCTTCTTTCGATTGAATTTCTAAAAGCAATTGGTCTACTGCAGCGCAAAACTGCTCTTTAGATCCCATATACAGCAAATAATGCAAAATATCGAGAGATAGGTCTAGATTTGGCTTTTCAGTTAGGGATTCTTGCAAATATCCAAGCATGATATTTGCCTCATTCATATCCGTTTCAGCAATGAGTCTCATCTTTAGAAAATCAAATGATCTTTTATCTTCAATGTATCGATAAAAACCATCGAGGAGCTCGGAGGCGTACATCGGATTTTCTTCATCGATTTGAAGCGCAATATAGTCATATAAAAATGAAGTAAGATCGAATGAAAAATACGTCTTGATAAGAGCAAATAAAGCTTCTGGCTTATCGGATTCATCAAGGTTCTCATCTAAGATGTTTTCTAGTTCTCCAAGAAGCTCTTGCAGCCTTTCTTCCTTGCTTAAGATTCCTCGATCATAGTCATAAATCAACATGTCGAGTTCATCACACAAAACAGAAAGACTATGTGTATCTTCAGAGTACCGTTTCCAAAATTCGAAAATAATTAAGTAAACTTGGTTATAAATATCATCATTACCCGCAACCAAACATTCTGTAAGTTCTTCTGGGGAGTCGCATTCTTCGAAATAAAGGAGTAAACTCTTGTTGTCGAGGCAAATATCAAGCTCTTCTAGCATAGCAAATAGCTGCTTGTCACTATGGTTATCATAGTCTGCAACTTGCCAGTCTTTCACTTGCAAATCTGGATCATCAGCTAAATTCATCTTAAGATGATTAAAAAAAGCTTTTCCTCTAAACTCCATATGCCCCATTAATTTGCGTGGTTAATTTTAATTTTAACAAATACTGCAGTTTTTGCAAGATATTTAAAACAACTATAAAACAACTACACTTTTCTCGCAAAACAATGAAAAAAATAAACTCTTTTATTTTAACTGAATTATTAATTGCTATAGGAATATTGTGTATATTTTCAGCAGCTTTTATTCATTTACCAACAAGATTTTTTCAAAAAACCATTCTTGAATTAAAAGAGATTGAACTGCAGAGAGTTGCTACCAGTTTACTGTCAGAAATTCAATATGACGTATTGCCAATGCTTTATTTTGACGAGGTTATGCTCACCAAAACAAATGCCTTAATTAAACCTTTTAAGAAAATTTCTATCACAATTCCCTCCGTAAAAAAAATAGAATACGAAACTTCGTTTCTTCTCTATAAGAAAAAAGCAAAGCCAAGAAAAGACCCTACGTGCGCCCTTGTTCATTGTGAGCTTTTTGTAACAGATACAAACGGCAATATAGAAACCTTTGAAACAGATTTTCATATCTTGCAAAAAAAATCCCCTGGCAGCTCTTCCTTAGCATCTCATTTTTCTAGCAAAGAAAAAGAGTATATTTAAATGAAAAAAAAATTCTCCTTTACCCTTGTAGAAGTTTTTATTGCATTTTCTCTAAGCGCTATTTTGATAGCTTTTCTCTTTTTCTATTACAAAAATGCGAATATTATTGATGCGCAAATTGCAACCGCAAAAGAAGTGATCCTGCAAAGAAATTATACTTTTAGAAAGCTCACTGAGATGTTCTATCAGATAGATGAAAATAGCCCCTTTTACTTGCAGCGTAAAGAGGATGGTTACAGCAGACTACACTTTTCTTTGCAAGACCAAGTCGATCCTGACCCTAACTTTGCAGGATTACAAAAATGCTTTTTAGATGAGAGAAAAGAGGGTCTTTACTTTATTATTGAAACATCAGCCCAAAGTGAAAAAAAGCAAAGAGAAGAACATCTTTTATCACTTAGCAGCAAGATTCAATGGCTGTTTTATCAAATAGACCCTAAGACAAATGAGATCACCTCCTTTCCAACTCTTGAAGAAAAATCTCCCATACCTCTTGTGATACAACTGGAGGCAAATGAACTTCTCCTGCGCTTAACAACAAAAGCTGGAACAAAACCTCTGATTTTATCATCTATGGGGGAAATTCCATCATGAATATACTCCCCTTTGTGATGATCTTTATTATGATCTTCACCTATTTTTCTTTTTCTTTTTTTACAAAAAACAAAATGTTTACCCAAGAAAAAAAGGGCTATACAAGTTACTACGTTGCCAATCGATCCCTGCAAAGCAAACAGCAAGATCTATCTTATAAGCGTCAAAAAGTAATCCAAGAAAAATCAACTTCATTTGATGCCCCGATTGCTGAAATTGAAAAAGAAGAAAAACCTTATTTTTCTCCACGACTTGTTTACCCTCCCAAATCTGGCTCCCAATTCAACTTAGCATCCGCATTCTATAGCGATAGCAACATCGAAAAAAAAGCCGCTATTGCTTTAATGCAGCAATTGTATTCTGAGCTCTTTTTAACAGAAAAATGCGAACTTTCCTTTGAAGAGTTTTTTAATGCTCTGCAAAAAAAGGCTCTTAAACTTTCATCTGAGGAAGAAAAAACTTCCTATCACCTTCTAGATCTTTTTCCTGAAAAGAATCCGGAGAAACAGGTCTTTTATCTTTTACTGAAAGGCAGCGCCTTCTACAAGGAGGACGCAGGATTTCCGCCCCTTGAAGACTTTTTTATTTTTGATCCGCATGTAAGGAAAAAACCCTTATGCTTTAAATTGTCATCCAAACAGACTCTTGCTAGTATTTTTAACCCACATATTGCGCAGGAAATTCTAGATGCGGAAAAAAACAAGAAGGCAAAAACTCCATCACAAAAAATTCTTACGAAAAAAGAGCTGAGTGAACTTCTGCAGAATTTTTCTCAGGCTGAAATTGAGAAATTAAACCTTTTCTATTTTATTTCACCTAAGAAAAAAGAAGAGAAGATATCACATTTAGATCCAAACTCTAATATATCGCTTCGAAGGAAAAGTTAAGGCGAGACTATGAATGTAATGTCTTCTGTTGAAAGGTGATTACAAAGATTGTCCCTTTTCCAGGTGTTGAAGACACATTAATTTGCCCCCCATGCTTTTCAATGATTGTTTTTACAAGAGAAAGCCCAAGGCCAGCGCCTCCAAAACTTCGCGAGTGGGCTTTGTTTACTGTATAAAAACGATTAAAAATTTTGTCTAAGTCTTCTTTTTCTATTCCAACTCCCTTATCTTTAATTCGAATACAGACTTCATTTTTTTTCTTTTCAACATAGATAGAAATTTCAGGATGCTTTGAAGAATATTTGATGCTGTTTTCAAGTAAATTTCCAATGGCTCTTTCCAGCAGAGCCACATCTGCAGGAATGACTATTACCTCATCAGAGCAATAGGTTTCCATTTTTACAGATGGATGGAGGGAGTAAAGATTCAAGCAAATACTATCAATCAAAGATACTAAGTCGCACTCCTGAAAATTTGTTTTAGGGATATGATCGAGATCAGCTAGAAGAAGAAGGTTTTTCACAAGATGCTGCATGCGATCACAATTACGAACAATCTTTTCCGTAATATCTTCCAGCATTGCCTCTGATATTTCTGGTAGCTCTTTTAGCGTCTCTGCAAATCCTTTGATGATTGTAATCGGAGTGCGCAGCTCATGAGAGGCATTCGCAACAAAGTCCTTCCCAACTCCTTCTACTTTTTGCACATCAGATTCCCGCTGAAAAAGAAGAGCGACTTTCTTTTCTTTTGAAAGGTGTTGCATCTGCAATTTCCAGTTTTTCTTAGTAGATATGGGGAAAATATAAGACTCTTTCTCTTTTGATCGAAGCATAGCTTGGTGCTTACTTTGACAAAGAGCTACTTGATCCTTATCTAAAACCTTTTGGGAATTAAAAAAATTTTTCCCTCTTCGTATGTTCGGAAAAAGTATGGTAGCTTTTTGATTTATCTCTAAAACCTTTCCTTTATTGTCTAAAATAAGTACGCAATCTTCAAGCCCGTCTGCAAAAAATGGTAACTTATTAGCTTTTGCCAATTGCTCTCGTACTAGAAAAAACACCACGCAAGCAATAACCAGTTGAATACCAATAATTTGGTATAGAGGCCTGCTTGTTTCTTCAAACAGAAAAAAAGCATTTAAAAATAAAAAGAAAAGTAGGAGTAAAACTTTTTTCATTGGCAAAATTTGTATTTATCTAGATTTTACTCCCATAACTTCTTTAAGCATAGTCTATTTTCATATGTTGAAAAACAACTCCTTGAGTTACTTTTAACTCAAATTACACGTCCTAGAAGCAAAGAAATTGATCTTATTTTAATTACAAAAATTTTGATAAATCCTCTACAAACATAAAATCATTGCAGGGATTAGATTGTATTTTTTTGATAACGAGTTTCACTTCCCTTTCCAACTCTAATCAAAATGCCACGGGAAATAAGTTCATTTATTTTTCTACCAGCAGTAGATCTTGTTATATTTAGTGTTTTTATAATTTCTGAAATAGAAAGTTCAGAGGCCTGCTCAAAGAGATTTACAATTTCTTGATGTGAACTATCTCCATTGATCGGTTTTGATGACAATGACTGTCGTGGTAAAATACATTTAATAAAATTTTCACCTTCGATAACCTGAGGAGTTGGCAATCTGTATTTTTCATAACTTGTGAAAAGTGTTAAAAATCCTGAACCTAGTTTTTCAATATACTTAGCTTCGCGAAAAATTTTACAAATCATTTTATTGCGAATATATGTTAGGCCTTTTTTAATATTTTGAAGATTAATAGGCCCTGGAAAAGTTCCCGGGCTAAAAAACTCAATTCTATTATCATAAATTGCAATTTTTATTGGGCCATCTATATGGTAATTCCTGTGCACTATGGCATTTAGTAACACTTCTCTAATTGCCTCAGCAGGAAGTTCTAATTTTTCATCTCTTTTTGGGCCACGAATAGTAAAAGATTTTTCAAGTTTACTTAAGATAAAATGATATGCTGTATCAAACTGTTCAAAGAGAGTGCCCTCAGCATCTATACTTGAAAGGGCATTTCTTCCACTAATTCCGGAAAAGTGTGTGCAAATAATCATAGCCTCTGAAAAAAATCTTTGGGGATTTTTTCCGAATAAAAGAATTCCACCAACGCTACAATATATCGAAGAATGCTCCTCTATAATAATGTTATAGCTGTCCAATACATCGTTAGAAAGAGATTTGATTTCAGATATTTTTCGTCCATTTAAAAAGTTATAGATTTTTTTTTCATCTAGATTGTCTTTATCCGTATGATAAACTAGCATCATATCAAATGATCTACCTTTTGATTGCCACTTCAATTCTTCTATTATATCTGAACTTGCTCGAAGCGTGGAGCGACCCAATCTAATGTATGTACCTTTTTCTACTCCTTCAGATTTTCGATAATATGGCTTATTCATTCCTGAAGAAACCTCAATAATTAAGAGTTTTTTGTCAGAAATTACTTGCATATATATTAAGGGAATAATTGGAGGGCAAGTGGATTCAAAAATGCTCTTATTAATAAACTCCATGATTTGTTGAATTTCTTCTTCAGGAATGCCTACTATAGTCCCATTTGAGTCCACACCAATAATTAATTTTCCACCTTTCTGATTGCAAAAGCCTATAATCGTCTTAACAATTTGATGATTTTCTGGAATTGTTCTTTTAAATTCTATTGTTGAAGACTCTTCCGAAGGATATTTCATGTGTCATCCATTGTTTTCTTGTTTCATTTCATTGTAGCAAAATGAAACAATTGAAACAAGAAAACACTGATCTCTTGTTTCAATTGTTTCACTTCTTCTTCTGAAGCAAGGCATAGAAAACCGATAAAAATATAATTTGAAGAACAAAATCAGCAACTGAAATAATATAACTCTTTTATTATCAGCAATATAAGAAACGCAATACAATCCCTTAACGCATTTGTAAAATTTGAATTAATATTTTAACTGAAACAAGGCTAGAATGATGAGTCTCTAGCAGCAAGGATGCTCAAATCAATCTCTTTAGGCAAAAAGAGATAAAAGGAGGCTGTTAAGACGGTTTCTACCGAAACCCCGAATTCATGCTCTACCACTCTTTAATTACTTAAATGTAAAAAGTCATTTTTAACAAATCACTTACAAACAACAAGTTACATGTATAAAATCTCCTCTAATCCATATTTATGGATTAGAGGAGATTTATATGAGTATTTTCATTGGGAGAAAAGAAGAGCTAAAGAGACTCAACAGATTAAGTAGACTAGGAATAGCAACACTATCTGTAATCAAAGGGAGAAGACGGGTTGGAAAGAGCACCCTTGTCAAAGAGTTTGCAAAACAGAAACATTTCATAAGTATTACAGGTATTCCTCCATCTTCAAATATTTCAGCGCAAAGCCAGAGAAATGAGTTCGCAGAGCAACTATGCATACAATTAAACCTGCCTCGTGTTACTTTTTCTACATGGTCAGAAGCCTTTCACTTTCTAAGTGCCCAAATTCCTCAAGAAGAAACGGTTGTGCTATTAGATGAAATTTCTTGGATGGGAGGATTAGACCCGGTATTTTTGGGTTCTTTAAAAATATGGTGGGATCAAAATGCAAGTAATTTCAAGAACTTGCGATTAATTCTATGTGGATCTATTTCTACTTGGAGAGAAGAAAATATCCTTTGCAGTACAGGCTTTGTAGGAAGGATTGCTTTAGTAATTCATTTGGAACCATTCTCACTTTCTGAATCATTTGATTTCTTGAGAAGGAAAGGATTTAAAGGCTCTGTATATGAAATCATGAAAATACTCTCTATGTGTGGAGGAGTGCCTTGGTATTTAGATTTAGTTGATCCAAAATGCAATGCAGATGAAAATATTTATGAGCTTTGTTTTGCCTCTTCAAGTCAGCTCTTAAATGAGTTCAACAATATATTTCATGATTTATTCGACGGTCACGGAAAGCCCTACCGAAAAATTTTAAATTTTCTAACGGTTGGCATGAAATCAAGAAAACAGATCCAAACGGAGTTGGGCTTGCAAAGTGGTGGGACAATAAGTACTTACTTAAAAAATCTCATATTAGCAGGATTTATAACCGAACATTATCAATGGTCCTTAAAAACGGGGAAAGCAGGAAGACTGTCACTCTATCGATTAAGTGATTGTTTCATTCGATTCCACTTGAAATATATACAACCAAATGAAGCTCGAATTAGAAAAGGCCTTTTCAAAAAAGTAACGAGAGGAAATCTTCCAGGATGGGATTCTATTTTTGGGATTCAATTAGAAAATCTTCTTTTATCAGATAGGCTTTTCCTACTCAATGCGATTGGAATAGATACTGACTTAGTTGAAAATGACAACCCATACATTCAAACAACAGGAACACAAAGAGAAGGTTGTCAAATTGACTACCTCATACAAACAAGAATGAACACACTTTTTCTCTGTGAATTTAAATTTAGTAGAAATGAGATAAAATCATCAGTTATTAAAGAAATGGAAAAAAAATGCAGCGCGTTGCAGCTTCCACGAGGATGTGGCATGGCTCCAGTACTTTTTCATATCAATGGTGCTTGTCCAAGTGTTGAGGAAAGCTCTTTTTTCTATAAGGTAATAGACCTTAGAGAATATTTAGAAAAAGAATTATAAAAATAACTAAGTGTCATCTCTTAAAATCTAAAATTATTTTTCATTATTACTTGGAGGATGGAGATACCCTTTCACGCGATATGTTTTTACTTTCTCAGTAAATCCTTTGAGCTCCACAGGTTCCATTTCTTCAATATCGAACGTTTCTTTGACGCCATTGGCATTATAGGTGCTTTCACTGATAAGAACTTCCATTTCTTTTGCAAAAGAGCATAGTCTTGATGCAAGATTTACATTTGAGCCAAGCACTGTATAGTTGAGTCTGTTATCAGCTCCCATGTTACCTGCTACAACTTCACCCGAATGAATTCCTATCCCAATTTCAATAGGAGGCAAAGACTCTTCTTTTCTTTTTTCATTCCAAGATTTAAGTGAGGCTACCATATCGACAGCGCTTTTAATCGATTGGATAGTACTATCTTCTTTTGGGACTGGAGCTCCAAAGAGCGCCATCACTTCATCACCGACGTATTTATCAATTACCCCGCCATGCTCATCAATTACATGAGAAATCTTCGTCATACAGTTGTTAATAAGAGAAATCACCTCTTGTGGATCCATTTTTTCTGTAAGTTTGGTGAAGTGACGAATATCTGCAAAAAGTACGGTTACAAATTTTTCTTCACCACCGAGTTGCACATTACCCTTAAGTGTTTCTTCTGCGATTTCTAGGGAAACAACTTTGTTTAAAATGCCTCTTACTTTTTCTTTTTCCTGAAGACCTTTTACCATCTGAAAAAAGGCGTGATAAAGTGTATATATTTCATCTTTTGGGTCTTCGTCAGGCTCTGGAAGATCGATATCATCGAGTCTTCCCTCACCAACTGTTTTGGTAACTTCAGCAAGTTTTGCAATAGGCTCCGTTACCTTTTTTGCAATTCGATGTAAAATGAATAAGATAATTAAAAGCGCAACTACAGAAAGAATTCGCATGCGATATGAAATCGTATGAATAAGCTGCGTTACATCTTTATCTAAACTATCTATAAAAGCAAAAGCTTGCTTTTTCGGTGTAAAGGTAAAGAAATGAAAATCCATTGTTTTATAGGGTTGCATATGGAGAAAGTAGTACTCTTGATCACCAACATTTATCAAACCTGAATCTTCGTTAAGTATTTTAGTTATTGGAAGCCTTTCCCAATCTGCATCCTGAAGTTGGTTGCCATCTGGTCCAAAAAATTTAATAATAGCGTCACTTGAAACAAATGCAATCACTTCATGCACAGAAAGAGCAAGTTCTTTTAAAAGATCCCCTGCATGGATCCCCACAGTCAAATACCCAATATCTGATTTAGAAGTACTTGGATCTACCAGATACAGAGTGTTTGCAAAATAAACATGCTCACGATTTGGGGTAAGAACAACTTCCATTCGATTTAGATCACATAAAGATAAACTTTTTCCAATTTCAAACTTTCCCAAACAGTCTTTTATATTGAAAAGTGGCCTGTCATAAAATACATCTTTGCTAAGCACACCTTTAGCAAATTTATGATTATTTTCTATTCGTACTATTCCTTTAGGAGATTGCTTTCCAAAAGGAGTAAAGCCTTTTGCTCCTGAGCTATAAAGAGTTGTCAGGCCCCAAATCATACCAACTTGATCATATCGCTCATCAAGAGATATTAGTAGCTTGGTAACTTCTTGATCAATTGTGTCTAAATACAATTCCTCTCGCCCAATTTTTTCAAGGGTCGATTTCTTTTTGCTCTTTTCAAAGTCTGTCACATCCAAAACCTGCAAAGATTTTGTCATTTGATCCCATTTCTGCTTTGTTGGAATCAAATCTTTGTTTGATAAAAGCTTCTGCTTTACGTTTGTAATTTCTGTAAGTAGGCTTTCCACAAAATGATGTCTTGTCGGAATTTCAATCCAATCTAAAAACGGCTCAAGTAAATTAATCGATAGGTTGAGAGCATTAAGGTGAATATCTTTCTCTTCAAAATTTAAAATTTCTTCTACTTCAAAAAAGAGATAAAATTCAGAATTTTCATGAATCGGCGCTTTTTGAAGAGGCTTTTCGCCTCGATAAAAATCGATGTCTAAACGAACCCCTATATAGGGTCCGTTCCATTCGAGTTTACTTGGGTCTTTTGCAGAGTTCACACCAATTAGGGCTATGTTGTTATCTAGAGGAAAAGAAACCATATCGCTCAGACCCTCTGGATTTAAAATGATCATAGAGGCTAATTGATCTTGATTGACATTTTGTATGAAATCAGCCCAGTGATTGGTAATCATAAGTGATGCTGATTTTAACCAGGTCTGACTTTGTAGATTAGAACTGCTTGGCATAAAGTCATCGCGTATTGGCTCATATGATGCGATTCTTCCAAGTAAAGCATCAATTTTAGCCTTTGCTTTTCCCACAAGCGCTGCTAAATATTCTTCGATGTGCAGCCGTTTTTTTTCATTGAGCGCAACGATTTCCTTTTTAAGTTTCCCTTCCGCAACTTTTAAGTGACGCTCGACTAAATGCTCTTCTAAAAAAAAGGACAGTACAAATCCAATAATAAAAAGGGATCCAACCCAAAGAAATAGCCTTGTTCGAAGCTTCATAAGAACCTAAAAAGAAATTATCTAAATCTTCTTAATAGCAAATTGAATAATTTGATACTCTAGGTTTTTTTTGAAAAAGAGATGGGACCATTTTCGCTCATATAAATCATCTCTTCATAACGCGCTCCCCCCAGGTTTTCTAAATAAATACCCGGCTCAAGCGTAAACACCATTCCAGTTGTAATGACGCCTTTTTTTTGATTCTTAGCAAGCCTTGGATACTCATGAACCTCAAGGCCTATACCATGTCCAAGACTATGTAAAAAAGCTTTTCCATATCCATAATCTTCAATAAAATCTCTTGCAACTTTATCTAACTCATGAAAACTCATACCCACTTTGCAACTTTGCAATGCTTTATCAAAAGCCCCCCTTACAATCGATACAATCTCTTTAAGTTTAGAGTCTACTTCCCCAAAAAAGTACATTTTGGTCATATCACTTGCATACGAGTCCAAAAAACATCCTGCATCAATTAAAATCAGCTCATTTTTACAAAGCTTTGTATCACCACTTTTGTAGTGGGGATAAGCGCTATTTTTTCCGAAGGCAATAATCGGATCGAATGAAAGTTTGCAAGCCCCTTTTTTTCTTAAAAAGGTTTCAAGCTCAAAGCCTAGTTCCTTTTCTGTAATTCCCTCACAAAACAAACTTTCTATATAACTAAACCCCTCTTCTAGAAGAGTACAACTTGCTTGCAGCTTTTGCACTTCGCCTTTTTCTTTACAAGATCGAAGGTGGATGATTGGGTTTTCTATTGATATCAAATCAAGTGTAAGTTTTTCATCTTGCAGCTTAGTAAACAATTTTCGAAAAAAACCGGTTCTATCAAAACTCATCTTTTTCCCGTCAAAACCAATTTTGCCGCCAAGTTGATTTGCAACAAACCAAGTTTTAAGAGCCTCGTTAGAAATCAAACAAACTGTGCAATCTACTTTTTCAGAGCACACCTGGAAATATCTACCATCTACAAATAACGTTGCATCAGAGGGTGTTACAAGTAATGTTCCTGCAGAAAGACTCTGACCAAGAAGGTAGAAAAGATCAATCGAATCTTCAACGATAAATCCAGCAAGGGTTTGTTTAATGAGTTGTTTTTGCAGTTTTTCTATGCGATTCATATGACTCTTTTCCAAATACATTATAAGAAACAAATACCATATTTTCTTTTCCTTTGGGAGAAAATCTGGGTGATTTACAAAGTAGCAACTTTTCAATCCCTTTCTTAGCATCCATGAGGGTGTATACTTTGTTTTTCGTCTGAAAATACTTCGATGCTATATTTGCAAGCTGCTTGCTTTTTTTGTCTTCGAGAATCTCTGATTCAGACTTTTCTCCAATAGCTTGGATCAACTCTTCCACTAAGTCTTTGCCTTTCGAAGGATCAATAGACCCTTCCATTGCATCTATTACAAAATGATTCTTTCCAAATGATCGAATAGAGAGTCCAATTTTAGAAAATAGTCTAGTGTGATTTTCTACAATAAGCGCTTGATCTGTTGGCAAATCAAATGAAATGGGAACCAGGAGTGACTCCAAGAAAACAGTTTCATTTTTGGAAAAAAACAAACTAGCTTGCATCTCTTCATATAAAATAGTAGTAAAGCAGTTTTTTAAATGGATAAGGATTGCCCCTTTATCTTCTTTGTCACACTCTGGGAAAAAAGGTAGAAAAGGATCTTTTTTACAAAAGACATATTCTTGATCCATTCCAATTATATCTACCTCAACTTGGTCAGATAAATCTTCTTCAAAAAGAGATGTCGCCCCGCTTTGAGTTTCCCATTTTTTATAAGCCATTGCTCTTGAAGATGCATGATTATTTGGGCTAGGTTGCCTATTTTTATCATAACTGCCCACACGACTAGAATAAGATGAGCTAGGATTTGCTCTTTCAAAAGAATCTGTTTTTTGCGATGAAAAAACCGCAGATGCATCAAAAGTCTCTTTCGAAAAACTAACTTGGTTCTGCGCTTGTGATCCCCGAAGAGCATCTGTTACTTTTTTTCGAATCCAGTTTTTAATTCGAACATCATCTTTGAGGCGAATTTCTTTTTTTTGTGGATGAACATTTACGTCTATAAATTCAGTTGGAAGGGTTAAATGTAGTAAAAAGTTCGGGTGTTTTCTCTCAGGAAGTCTAGTTGCATACCCATCATATATTGCATAGGAGATTGCCGGGCAACTAACCGCTCTTTGATTAATAAAAAGGTGTTGCCCAAGTCTATTGACTCGCACTTCTCGAGGAGACCCTATACATCCTAAAATAGCAAACTCTCCCTCTTGCTTATCAACTTGATAACAATGAGTTACAAAACTTTCCCCCAACAGTTTTTTTGCGCGAGATACTAGAGCATGAGAGAAATTTTCTTCGGAGGGTAATAGCGAAAAAATTTCTCTTTCCTGATGAAAAAGAGCAAAGCCAATTTTTGGGTGAGCCAACGATAATTTTGTCATCATTTTCATGATCTCTGTAAACGAAGCGGTAGGAGATTTTTGAAATTTTTTTCTCGCTGGAACATTATAGAACAAAGATCTGACTTCAATTGTTGTTCCCACATCTCTTGAACATGGAGTGCATTTACCGAGATTTCCTCCCTCTATTTCAACTTGATTCCCTTCCTGCTCTGTTTCAAATCGAGATTGAATTCTTAGTTTAGAAATAGCTCCAATGGATGCTAAGGCCTCCCCCCTAAATCCCATGGAAAGAATGGATTCTAAATCAGAGCCGTCTCGAATTTTTGAAGTAGCATGCCTTGTTAGAGATAAAACCAAGTCCTCTTTGAGCATTCCCGATCCGTTATCAATAATTCGGATTAACCCAAATCCCCCATTTTGAAGCTCGACTGTAACTTTGGTAGCGCTTGCATCAATTGCATTTTCAATAAGTTCTTTAATCGCTGAAGCTGGATTTTCAATAACCTCACCAGCTGCTATTTGATTGATCGTTTGCTCTGATAAAACTCGAATTTTTGGTTTCATGATGCCGCCTTTTTTTCTCATCATACAAAAAAGCTCCAATGTGTATATAGTATTTCTTACTAAGTGATCATAGGAGTGAAGAAATGAGCTTAATACAGATGTGGGATTTAGAAGTTTTTTTTCCCGGTGGCGCAAATTCTAAAGAAGCAATCGCGTACTTAGAAAAAATATCATCTCAGATAGTGCAAGCTACAAATGAGCCCCTTACAAAAACTTTAGAGCTTTTACAAGAAATTTCTTTTTCACTTCGAGAAATCGAATCCTTTGCATGTTGTCACCAAGCATCCGATGTAAAAAATACGGCAGCTATTTTACTACAAGACAAAATTGCTAAACTGCAGTCTTCTTATGAAACGCTACTTAAGAAAACTGACCAACAGCTTTTAGCTCTTTCAAATGATGATTTTAATTCAATCACGACTGCACTTCCCGATTGCTGTTTCTACCTTAAGGAAAGAAGAAAACTTGCTAAAGAGCAGCTATCTCCAAAGGAAGAAAAGATTATCGACATGCTATCTATCAGTGGTTACCAAGCAAATACAAACCTATTTGCAACACTTATCGGCGAAATGGAAATTTCTTTTGATGGCAAACAACTTTCTTTTTCTCAAATCGAAAATAAAATGTCTGATAGTGACTCGTCTGTTAGGAAGAAAGCCTTCCATTCATTGCAAAAAGCTTTTAAAGAAAAAGAAAATCTCTTTGCCCAAATACTTAATAACATTGCAGGTTTTCGTTTGCAGCGCGACGCTCTTTATCCAAAAGAAATTCTACATGAGCCTTTGCAAATAAATCGTTTAGAAAAACAAACCCTCGATTCGATGTGGGAAGCTGTCTCAAGTGTCAAAAAGCCGCTTATCAAATATTTAGAAAAGAGAGCTTCTATACTTGGAAAAAGCAAACTCTCATGGCAAGATTTAGAAGCGCCTTTATTTTCTCATCAGAAAAAAATAGCCTATGAAGACGCATCCAAACTTATTATAGATCTATTTACTAAAGTTTCACCTCAAATGGGGACTTTTGCAAAAGATGTTCTTCATGATCGTTGGATTGACGCAGAAGATAGAAATAGCAAAAGCCCAGGCGGCTTTTGCACATACTTTCCCCATAAAAAACAAAGTCGTATTTTTATGACCTATTCAGGAACGCAAACGAATGTGTCTACCTTAGCGCACGAACTTGGACATGGCTTCCATAATGAAGCGATGAAAAATTTACCCGCTTTCGCGCAGGTTGTCCCAATGACACTCGCTGAAACAGCATCCACTTTTGCTGAGCTCCTCATCTCGGAAGGCTCTATTGAAAAAGCAAGTACTAAAGAAGAAAAACTAACTCTATTAGATGATCAAATTATGAGATCTGTAGCTTTTTGTATGAACCTTCACGCAAGGTTTATTTTTGAGCTAAACTTCTATGAAGAGAGAAAAAAGGGATTTGTTTCTTCGGAAAGACTCTCTTCTCTTATGGAAGATGCGCAAAGACAAGCCTATTGTAATACTCTTGAAGACTATCACCCTCTTTTTTGGGCTGCAAAAATGCACTTTTATTTTACAGATGTTCCTTTTTATAACTTCTCCTATACATTCGGCTTTTTATTCAGCTCCGGGATTTATCAATTTGGAAAAAACACCACCAATTTTGAAGAAAAATACATAGCTCTTTTAAAAGATACGGGAAGCGCCACTGTCGAAGAACTTGCCCATAAGCACCTAGGAGTTGATCTCTCACAAACTGAATTTTGGAAAAATGCTTTTAAACCTATTGAAAAGCAAATAGATCTCTTTTTTAGATTAGTTGACAAATAAGATAGAAAAAAATAGTTATAACCCGTATAACCCCCTTTAATCTTAAGTAAAAGGAATGATGATGCGTTTTCTTTCTACACTTATTTCACTTTGTGCACTCGGATACGGAGGCTACTGGCTTAACGAAACCAAACCTGAACTCAAGACAAAAATCTTTGAGATAATCTCACAAGGTAGTTTCCACACGTTAGAAGCGAGATATACGGCTAAGCAGATTATGTCGAACCACAAAGCTCTTTTACTCAAAGGTGACAAGTACAAATTTTTAGATCCTGAACTCAAATTCCATCCATATCTTCTTATGGAGGTAAAGTATACAAACTCTCCTCACTCTACAGGAGAAGGAGTTATTCTTTGGGATTTAGTAGATGGTGAGATGGTTATCAATGCAAATTCTTGGGAAAAAACTCATGGCTTTGCTGACTGCATAAACTCCTCTGCAGAAAAATATGAATTTAAAGTGCTAAATCTTCTCGCCCAAAGAGGTGGTGGACTTGATAGACAAGGGCTCATTAGAGCGCTTCAAGTTGAAAATGATATCTTAGATGCATGGATTGATACCTGCCGAAAGAAAAAACTTATTGTCCAAAGTGGTAATGGATATAGACTTCACTTGCAAGGGCCCAAGCTTTCAGTAATTCCATCCACTATCATGGAAGATCCAATTGTAACTAAAAGTTACAAACACACAGAAAAAATCGCTCGTCACTATTCACCGGGTCAAATCAAACGAGTTGCAAACGCTGCTTTTGGTAATGACTTTGCCATTAGAAACACAAGAGATGTCTTTCTTCCTATCTATAGCATCACAGTAAAAAACCCAGATGGATCTTTAAGAACAACTCATTGGAACGCTTTGAATGGAAAACCTTTATCTACTTTTATGATGATTGAGTAAATTTTGCTTTTTAACATCGCTTATTTATTTTTTTAATTTAGAGCCTATATACGATAGATACATAAGATCTCCTTGCTCAAAATACACAGAACGTCTAAGATTTCCTTCGTAATTCTTCTTGGAAAGATGGCTGAGTGGCCGAAGGCACATCCCTGCTAAGGATGCGTACCCTCACGGGTACCGAGGGTTCGAATCCCTCTCTTTCCAATTTTTATTCTTGTTATCCAGATTGAATTTGTTATAAGCAGCTTTTGTATAATATTTATCCAAAGGCAAAAATGATTTCAGATTTTATTTCTTTTGAGTTTGGTAAACTTCACTACGCATACGAAGATTCCTCTAAAAAAAGTACACTTCTTTTTCTCCACTCTTTAAATTCGTCTGCAGCATCCTTCGCAAAGTTGTGCGACTCACTTAAAAATGAATATAACTGCTTTTGTCTTGATTTTCCAGGACATGGATTATCCGATCATATCGATATTGAAAAACATGTTTGGTACTACAGTTTTGAAGGATTAACAAAAATTTTAATTGATTTTGTAGATCGTTTGGAGCTGAAAAACATTCATGTGATTGGAAATAGTTTGGGTGGAAATACGGCAGTGCGAGCCATCGAGTCGTTAAAAGAACTAAGATCATTGATGTTGGTAGGTAGTATTCAAGCAAAAGAGAAAGAGCAATTATTTAATATTATGTATCAAGATGCACCTGTTGATTTACTGTTCAAAAACAAACTATCGCAAAAGGAGCTAGAACTACTTACTACTACATATGTGAATGAATCTAATCATGATCACGATGGTTTCAAGCAGATGCTATTTGATATTAAACGTACAGATGGTAATTTTAGAGAAAAATTTGGTGAATCAATTGAAAAACAAGTATGGGTTGACGAACCTAGTTTGATTTTAAATAGTCAAATTCCAGCGCAATATTTTCTGGGCCTAGAAGATAAGTTTATTGAATCAGTTCCCTATAAAAATCTGCTGATTGAAATGGGATTTGCTGCATCTCAAATACACCTAATTGAAAATGGATCTCACGTTCCTCATCTAAATGATCCTCAATTATGCGCAAAGATGATTTCTTCCTATGTGAGTGAGATCTGTGAGAAATAGAACTTAAAAAAAATTAAACTCTACCCTTTATTTTTCTCTTTTTTCTATATTGAAAGCATACAAAGGAATCGATTCATGGATAAAAAACTTACCAAAGTAAAAATCGCACCTAACTCAAAAGAATCTGAAATGATGGTGCTAGGTTGTATGCTCTGTAGCATTAATGCACTCAATGTAGGATCTGATGGACTCGATGATGACAACTTCTACTACAACGAACATAAGACCATTTTCAAGGTCTTAAAAACACTTTATAAAGAAGATAAGCCTGCTGACATCCACCTTGTTGCAGAAGAATTAAAGAGAATTGATAAAATTGAAAAGGTAGGTGGCGTTGCCTATCTTACAACGCTTGCGCAATATGCTGGAACATCTGCTTATATTGAAGAATACATCAACTTGATCAAAAATAAGTCCATTTTAAGGCATATGATTCAATCTGCGCAGCAGATTGAAAAGATAGCTTTAGAAGATCCATCGAATGTTTCCGAAGTCTTAGATGATGCCCAATCGATGTTTTATAACATCTCCCAATCCGCAAATCCAGGAACCGGCGTCCTAATTAAAGATCTCTTGTCTGGTGTAAAAGCTGAATCTGGCCTTCCCTATTTGAAAGAATTAGAAGAAAGGCAAACTAATTTTATCGAAAGAGGTGATGATGATCCAGGTATTACAAACCTTCCCACAGGATTTGCAGATTTAGATCAAACTTTAAATGGACTCGCACCTTCTAACTTACTTATTTTAGCTGCAAGACCTGCAATGGGTAAAACGGCTTTTGCAATTAACATTGCTGAAAACGTGTGCTTCAAATCAAAAAAAGCAGTTGGCGTCTTTTCACTTGAAATGAGCGCTGATCAATTGCTTCATAGAATGATCTGCTCGCAAGCAGAAGTCGAGTCAGAAAAAATCACCACAGGATCTCTATCAGGTATGGAATACCAAAGAGTTGTTGCTGCAATCAACTCCATGCAAGAGCATACAATGCTAATTGATGACCAACCAGGTCTCAGGGTATCAGACCTTCGTGCAAGAGCTCGAAGAATGAAAGAAGCTCATAATATTGAAATCCTCATCATTGACTATTTGCAACTTCTTTCAGGATCAAATACATATGGAAACTCAGAAAACAGACAAAGTGAAATCTCAGAAATCTCTCGGATGCTTAAAAACTTAGCAAGAGAGCTAAATATTCCCATCATTTGTTTATCACAGCTGTCACGTAAAGTAGAAGAGCGGCAGGGACATCGACCTATGATGAGTGATCTACGAGAGAGTGGATCGATTGAGCAAGATGCCGATGTAATTCTATTTTTACTTCGACGTGAATACTATGACCCATACGACAAACCTGGCCTTGCAGAAGTCATTGTTGGAAAAAATAGACACGGTAAAATTGGTAATATTACTCTTAGCTTTCGCAAAGAAATTGCGCAATTTACGAATTATACCAAGCTGGAGAGAGATGAATCTGAAAATGAAGAGGCTTTTTCTTCCTTTTCTCCAAGTTAAACTTACTTTTTTGGTTTTTTAGGAAAACCAAAAAGTGGCAAAACTTCCTCGAATCGATCATACATTTTAAGCATCTCATATGGAGATAGATAATCTGTAATGCGATATTTATGAGAAGAGATATGGTTGCCATGCACACCGGTAATTGGATCCATTTCCTTAAACGAAGGATATTGTCTTGCAAATTTTTTGATTGCAGAAGGTGAGAACATTTTTTTTATCTTTATTTTTTCCTCTTCAGGAATACGAAAGTGAAATTTTTTTTCAATTTGTCGAAGAAAAATTCCAATATCTTTTGTGGAATCATCATAGTGACAAACAAGTATCCTACCTTTAGAAAACTTGCCGATAAAATTATGCATAGCAAAATACGTATTTACATACCCGGGCGTAAGAGGTAGCATTTCTTTTCGTACATCTGAATAAGGGCCTTTTGTGGCTATCACGTAGGAAAATAAAGAATCTACAGGGTTTCTGACTGGCACAACGATGAATGTTTCTTTATGCTTTTTGCAAAAATTTTTAGCTTTTTTGAAATCATGGAATTTAATTACTTTTTTTCGGGTGCTATTCCACACTTCTACTTTTTCTTCAAAAAGATACTGCAAAACCATATAGACAAGGGTGCTACCAGAACGAGGTGGCGAACAAACCACAATCTTACGTTTGCGACCAAGCTTTACAATTGGTGAAGAAATTTTTCTGAACGGATACGCTTTTTGTGAATGCTTATTTTCCTTTGCTACCAAGGATGACGATATAACAATTAGCAAACAGATACTTACCAATCGAAACTTGCATATACTTGCAATTGTTTTTGTTTTACTCAAAATGCCTGCCATATTTAGCTTCCAACTCCAGATGCCTTAGTTCCTAAAATATCTTCAAAAAATGCTTTTGTCTTTTCATCCAAGCTATCCCAAACCTCTTGCTTATCCTCTTGCGTCAGATACGAATCAATTGGATAAGTATCTGATAACAGATGATTGCCATGCACATTTGTAACAAAATCATAATCAACAAATCGATCAAACTGACTTGCAATTTTTCTTACACCATCTTTAGAAAAAATTCTTTTTATTTTTTCTTTTTCAGCTATTGGAATTTGAACATGAAATTTCATCTCAATTTCAGTAAAAAGAGGATCTAAGTCCTTTGTAAATTCATCATAATTACAAACAAAAAGCTTATTCTTTGGATGAGAGTTGATGAACTTAGATATAATTTCAGTTTCTCTTACAAGTGAAGCTACTCGTTGATGTATCACTTCTTTTACATTGCAGCTACCTCCATTTTTTGCAATTGTTTGCGAAAAAAGAGTATCTATCGGATTTCTAATTGGAATTACTACAAAAGTTTCACTATGATTTTTACAATACTTCTCGCAAGTTCCTTGAATATGATATTTTACAACTTTTTTATCGAAGGATTTATCCTGTTTAATTTTAGTTTCAAAAAGATATTGGAACACCATATATAAAAGTGTACTTCCTGTTCTTGGTATTGAATAGATAATAATTTTTTGATCAGGTTCAAGTTCAATTACAGGTCTGTTTATATCCCGGTATGTATATTCTCCTTTGACAATTCTCCGTTGCGTAGTAGTTTTTCTTTGCTTAGCAAACAGGTTCACACTTAATATCATTCCCAAAATTAAAAGTAGTCTCATTCCAATCTCCTATGCAAAAAACTTTTTGGAATTATGCTCGATAAGCCAGATTGATTCAAATTAAATTTTAACTCTTTCTTTCATCCTTTGCTTTAATGCTCTTTTCGCTTATCCTATTACCTGTTTCTTATAAACCGACAAACATAGGACAAGAGAAAGTTACATGTCATCAGTAAAGAAAAAACGAAGACTAAAAATTAGTAAACACAAAAGAAAAAAAAGACGCAGAAGAGATAGACACAAGAAAAGCTAGTCTATAAGTATTAATGTCCTATGTGGGATTACTTCAAAGAATATGACGTCATTGTAGTCGGAGCCGGCCATGCCGGCTGCGAGGCTGCACACGCCTCTGCAAAAATGGGCGCTAAAACCCTACTTCTCACCACAAATCTAGATACTATTGGAAAAATGAGTTGCAATCCAGCCATCGGCGGGACAGCAAAGGGACACATGGTCCGAGAGATCGATGCTCTTGGTGGTATTATGGGAAAAGTGGCAGATCGCACAGGGATTCAGTTTAGAATGCTCAACGCATCCAAAGGCCCAGCTGTTTGGGCGCCAAGAGCCCAATCCGATAAAACTGCTTATCAAATAGAAATCAAAAAAGTTTTAGAAAACACCCCGAATCTTGATATCAAGCAAGCCCATGTTGAAACTCTGTTGGAGTCTGATGGAAAGATTTACGGAGTTACAACTAAAGAGCAGATCGCCTACAAGGGTAAAACTATTATTTTATCAGCGGGTACTTTCATGCGAGGCCTTCTTCATATGGGATGTATAAACTTCTCAGGTGGAAGAGCTGGTGAAAAGCCATCAAACAGCTTATCTAGATCTCTTGAAAACCTTGGGTTTAAACTTGATCGTTTAAAAACTGGTACGCCCCCAAGACTTCACAGCGACTCGATTGATTACTCCAAACTAGAAGAGCAAAAAGGTGATGAAAACGTCTTTTTTTCATACGATAAAAAAGAACCAAAGCTTCCGCAAGTATCGTGCCATATCACCTATACCAATCTACAAACGCAGCAAATCATCCTAGATAATTTAACCAAATCACCAATGTATTCAGGGATTATTAAATCCCTTGGACCGAGATATTGCCCATCAATTGAAGATAAAGTTGTCAGGTTTGCTGACAAAGAGAGGCATCAAATCTTTTTGGAGCCGGAAGGGCTACATACAAAAGAAGTCTATGCCAATGGCATATCCACTTCACTTCCGCTAGAAATTCAAATGATGATGCTTCGCTCAATCGAGGGCCTAGAAAATGCTGAAATTATGCGCGCTGCTTATGCCATTGAATATGACTATCTAACAAGTGGTCAAATTACCCAGACACTTGAAACAAAGCAGATTGAAAATCTTTATATCGCAGGTCAGATCAATGGAACAACTGGGTATGAGGAAGCAGCTGCGCAAGGACTTATTGCAGGTATCAATGCAGCTCTAAAGGTGCAAAACAAACCCTCTTTTATATTACTTCGATCTGAAAGCTATATTGGGGTTATGATAGATGAACTTATTTCCAAAGAGCTCAAAGAGCCCTATCGAATGTTTACATCTCGAGCTGAATATAGACTGCTTCTTCGACAAGACAATGCAGATTTAAGACTTCGTGAATATGGCTACATGCTTGGGCTTATTTCAGATGAGCAGCAGAAAAGACTGCAATACAAAAAAGATACAATCAAAAGTGAAATTGCCCGTCTTAAGAAATCATTTTCAAATCTTGATGGAAAGTCACAAAATGTTGCTAAAGTGCTCGCAAGACCTGAAATGACATACATAAAATTAAAGGAGATCTTTCCAGAGACTATTTCTTCCTTTGAGAAGCAAATCGAATTTCAGATTGAAATCAATATCAAGTTCGAGGGGTATATTCAAAGACAAGAAGTAGATGCAAAAAAACTAAAGAATTTTGAAAAGATGTCTATTCCCAAAGATTTTAACTTTGAAGAAGTTACAGGCTTGAGAGGTGAAGCTAGAGAAACACTTATTCGATTTAAGCCAGAATCTCTTGGGCAGGCCTCAAGACTCTCGGGTATTTCTCCAGCCGACATCTCTATTTTGGGTATTACTCTGTCAAAAAAGCCTGCCTTGCAATAATTGCCTTTATCACCTACAAAGATGCAAAACAAAATAAATGGTTTACTTATAAAAAGATCCTTTTTTTTAATTGCTACGCTTCTTTTATCTACCTCATTATATGCAAAAAAAGAGGTTCATCATGCTCGTGCAGCTGATAGCAAAAAAAATGCTGTAGAAACCATCCTTGTACCAGCTGCAGCTCGCAGTAAAGACATTGTGGAAGCATTTCAATTTTTTAAGAAAGTAAGTAAAGCATCTCAAATTGACCTAAAGCTTACAAATGGCGCGTATGTTGAAAATATTATCCAAATGACTCCAATGGAAAATGGCACAATCATTATCATACAAAAATCAACTGTCAAAGGAGAGAGATACGAAGCCATTAATGTGGAAGATATTGAAGCGATTGAGCCCACTCGATGATCAACCTAATTCATTTACAAAACGTTCCCATCTATAAACAATTACAACTCGAAGAAGCGCTTCTTCGAAATAGCTCAGAGTCCTATTGTATTATTAACGAAGGATCACCTCCAGCAATCGTAATGGGAATTTCTGGTAAAATGGATGAGCTAATACATGTTGACAAAGCAAGCAACATGCAAGTTCCTATCATCAAGCGATTCAGCGGTGGTGGCACAGTTGTTGTCGACGAAAACACACTTTTTGTGACGTTTTTATTTCAAAAGGAAAAGCATGACCTGCATTACCCTGAACCCATCTATCGATGGTCAGAAGATTTCTATCAAAAAGCTCTTAATCACTCTTTATTTGCTCTCAAAGAAAATGACTACGTTTTAGAAAACAAAAAATGTGGTGGTAACGCTCAATACCTTCGTAAAAATAACTGGCTACACCACACCACTTTTTTATGGGACTATAGCCGAAAGCATATGGAACTTCTAAAGCATCCCAAAAAAGCTCCTAAATATCGAGAGCAAAGAAAACACGATGAGTTTCTTGTTAAACTCAAAGATTATTTTCCAACCTTGCAAGAAGTTACTTCAAAGCTTATTGGTGAAATTAAAAAACGATATCATGTCAAAGAAATCAGTTATGAGTTAGCTTCGATCCATATGGAAAAAGAGCATCGTAAAGCCACAAAACTCCTTTAAGAATTCCTCGATATTTCAAAATATTGAACTAAAAATTCTTTGAGACATTCTCTACGCATCTCAGCATCTGCATTTTTATTAATAAATCCTTGTCGGGCCCTAGAAAGCGAGTTCCAGCGTCCGTGGAAAGGAGATTCAGCTTGAATTGAGAATGGACGAACTTCATTCCTATACTCGTTTACTCTTGCTGTCTGCTCTTCAAAAGACATGTCCATTATCTCTCTGATAAGTATTCGAATTTCATTCTGTCTCTGATTTTCACTTTCAATATCTTGACTTGCAGGGGGAGTGCTATCTTGTGAGTCTTGTACCTGATCTTGACTTGCAGGGGGAGTGCTATCTTGTGAGTCTTGTACCTGATCTTGACTTGCAGGGGGAGTACTATCTTGTGAGTCTTGTACCTGATCTTGACTTGCAGAGGGAGTACTATCTTGTGAGTCTTGTACCTGATCTTGACTTGCAGAGGGAGTATCATCACTGGTTGAAAAACAGCAGCAAAGGAATGAAAATATACTACTAAAAAAGCCTGTTACTGAGTCAAATATATACGAACAAAAGGAAGTTTCCTGAGCAGGCTCAGACGTAAAAATATCTTGTTGTTGTGGTTCGGATGTATGTGGCTCAGGTGCATTTGTTGCATGATGTAGTTCCTGAATTGAAAAATCCTCTGGCCATTTACTAGAATCCAAATTTGATAACATAGAATTTCCTTATGTTCTTAATTAAATTTTTTTAAATACATGTTGCTAATCTGCAAGTTTAGATGGATTTATTTACTAAAATTACTAAACCTCAAATCAAATTGCTTAAAATATACATTATTCTCAAAAAAGAAGTCTATTAAAAAAATTTTATATTAAGAGAAAAATTACAATTATTAACTTTTGGGCAAAAATATCAAAGCTATAATATGCAGAAAAAAAATGAAAACATAGAATAGTAAAGATGGTAATTGTGGAAGGGATTTTTTAATTGAAAGATCGTTAACAGCCTATCCTCAAAAATTTATTTCAATAAAATATGAAAAGAGCTCATACATAAGGCTTCAAATGCCTGCTTTTCAACCTAAAAGCTTAGGTGGGTTCGTTTCCTAAAACTGCAAGATTCCAAAATTATATCTTCCAGACTTTAGCGTCCTGATCCCTTAAAAAGTACATAGTCGAACGAGCATTTTCTTGGCATTTAAAATACCAAATGCATGAGACTCAAAATACATTATATCAAATGGATAATTAAGACGAAAATTAAAATAATTACTCAGGATCTCTTTCATCAGAGCTAAAGACATCTTTAATTGCTTGGATAGACACATCTCTACCAACTGCTGCAATAGACTCTGTTAAAGGAATATCTTTGGGACATACTCGTACGCAGTTCTGCGCATTACCACAATCATTGATTCCCCCCTCTTCCATAAGAATACGAAGTCTCTGGTCTTTTTGCATCTTACCAGTTGGATTGGTGTTGAAAAGCCTTACTTGAGACACGGCTGCAGGTCCAATAAACTTGGATTTTTTGTTAGTCTGTGGGCAAGCTTCTGAGCAGCAACCACATGTCATGCAGGTGGAGAGCGAATAAATAAGCTCTTGTTTTTTCTGGGTGATTTTGGGGCCAAAACCTTTCATAAAGGAACCATCTGAATCAACCCAGGCTTTTGCTTTTTGCAGGTTTTTAAACATAATAGACCTATCTACAAGAAGATCCTTTATAAGGGGGAATTTGGTAAATGGCGCGAGCGTTACCACATTGCTCGATGTTTTATTGAGTATTGGTTCAATAATGGCTGTACATGCTTGGCGAGGTTTACCGTTAATGAGCATAGAGCACGATCCACATACTTCCTCTAAGCACCCTTGTTCCCATGCAACGGGTGTTACTTTTTCTCCCTTTTTATTGATGGGATTTTTTTGGATTTCCATTAGGGATGAAATCACATTAGAAGAGGGTATCAAAGGAAGCTCAAACTCTTCAAAGTATTGATTATTTGGTTTGCCTCGAAAAATACGAAGAGTAAATGTCTGTGTCATGTGAGCCTCTACAGGGGAAGTACGATCTTATCTAGATCTGGCAAATTCTTAAAATGGGGTTTGAGCATCTTAGCTTTACTATAGTCTCGTTTTATGGGATCCAAATATCTATTGTCAATATCTTCATATGTAATTTGAGGCTCATCAGAATTTGGATCAAACGTTGCAATGGTAGCTTTTAAGAATTTATCATCATCCCTATCGCTATACCCTTCCTTGTAATGGGATCCTCTAAATTCATCCCGAAGCAATGCTCCTTTAGCAATTACTAAGGCAAGCTCTAGCATTGGACCAAATTGATTTGCAAAAATATAAGTTTGATTCAAAGCATTGCCTGTATCATCAAGTGAGATGTTTTTAAACCTTTCTCTAATTGATTTGATTTCTTCAACAGCTTTTTGCAAATCCTTATTGTTTCTTTTGACTGTCACGTGTGACACCATCAAGTTAGCAAGCTCTTCATGTAATTTATGTACATTCTCAGAGCCGTTGCGAGAAAGTAGCTCTTTTTGTTTTTCCTTTTCAGTGGCAAGGGCTTTATCAAAACAATCTTGGTTTGTGTCTGCGTAACTAGTTTCTAAATCTTCCAAGTACCTGGGCACTTCAACACCTGCTGTAAGCCCCCCAAAAATACAGGAAAGAAGGGAGTTTGCACCCAGTCTATTTGCTCCGTGGTAGAGATACTCTGATTCTCCAATGTTGAAACAACCTTTTAAGTTCGTCATTTGGCGATATCTTTGCATCCGATCTGGATCCTCAAATGCAGGCCAATCCACCCAAGCGCCACCCATCGAATAATGAACTCCTGGAAAAATTCGCATCGGTTTTTTTCGAGGGTCTTCGCCTGTAAATTTCTGATAGATATGAAGAACAGACTCTAATTTATGAACGGTCTTCTCAGGTAGATGAGTAACATCTAAATAGACTTGTTTTTTTCCATCGATGCCAAGGCCAAGTTCAACCACGCGAAGAACTTCTCTTGCGGCGATATCTCGCGGCACAAGATTTCCAATCGCTGGATAAAGTTCTTCTAAAAAGAACCAAGGTTTCCCCGTTTCGCCGCATCGAATCGTTCTTCCATCGGGCGTTTTAATCGTTTTAGAAGAATCTCCATATACCCAAACTCTGCCGCCTTCTCCTCGAATGGACTCCGACATCAGCCTAAGTTTATCAAGTCCCGGTATGGCCGTTGGATGAATCTGAATGAACTCTCCATTCGCATAGTTCATTCCCTGCATATAAAGTCTACCATTCGCAGCTCCTGTGCAAAAAGTGGAGTTGGTAGAGTATTTGAAAATCATCCCAGGACCACCCGCCCCCACAATAACGGCGTCTGCTTTAATTACTGAGAGCTCTAAAGTAAACAAGTCCATAAGTACGATGCCGCGAGTAACGCCCTTTTCATCCTGAATAAGGCGAAGAAACTCGTGGTGCTCATACTTTTTGATCTGTCCCTTGACTTCATATCTTCTTACTTGTTCATCTAAGGAATAGAGAAGTTGCTGACCTGTCGATGCGCCGCAAAAAGCGGTTCGGTTATAAAAAGTACCTCCGAATCTTCGAAAATCAATATTACCTTCAGGGGTTCTATTGAATGAACAACCGAAACGATCTAGCATTTGAATAATAGAAGGCGCTGCTAAACACATTTCTACAATAGGAGGTTGGTGCGCTAAAAAGTCTCCACCTTTTATAGTATCGTAGGCATGAATGAGAGGAGAATCATCTTCTCCTTTGATGTTGATTGCAGCGTTAATACCGCCTTGCGCGCAAACTGAATGAGATCTTTTTACATGAGTAAGTGATACGATTGTAACGTTGCACCCCTTTTCAGCAAGTTTCATCGCGCAGGATAACCCAGCTAAGCCACCTCCTATTACAACCACATCTTTGTTTTCTTTTGTCATGAAACTCTCTTTTCGATTAGCTTTTTAAATTAAAAAAATAGGTGCCCCATACAGAACTTAAACCCAAAAATACAAGGATCAGCATCAAAAACATGCAAATTTTGACAGCCTTGGATTGTGATTTTGCTCGAATAATAGCGCCCCAAGTAATTAAAAATGTCCACAGTCCATTAAAGCCATGGAAACAAGCTGCTAATACAAAAACAGTGTAAAGAATGCATTTAAAAACACTTTTAAAAGAGTCTCGAACTACAAGTAGCATTACAGTACCAAAGTTATTTGCCTCAGCAATGACCTGGTCTTTGCCAAGAGACCTAGTCTCTAATGCATCAATCCATTTTCTTTTAAGCTCTATTTTTTGCGCAGTTTCTAAAATGGCTGCATCTGAATCACTAAAGGATGTCTCTTCTTCAAAGTGATCCTCTTCGATATGTTTTGCTATAGAAAGGGTTTCCTTATGGGCTGCTAGCTCTTGTAAAAAAGCTTGCTTTTCCTGCGATACCTTGGCTTTATCATAAAGTGTAACACCAAGCCTCTCTGATAGTGTATAGAGTCCTGTATCAAACCCGATCCTCACAAAAAAACTTTCTGTTTTCCCATTATCCACAATAGTTGGATAGCGATAAAATCGCATGTATCCCACGTGTAACAAAATACCCACGAGTAAAACCCAAGAAGAGAGTCTTTGGAGTGTATAGGCCCAATTACGACTGTATTTGGTAAGCCTTGGCTTATCCCCTTTTCCAGGATAAGAAGTACTTCGACTTTTTATCGCATAAGAAATCCCCCAAATAGCGTGATAGAGGATTGGGACGCCGATTAACACAACTTCGATTACATGTAGGTAAGGTAAGTTCTTAATGAAATTTACCGCTCGAACAAATCCTTCACCATTGTCACCGAGCAAAAGAGCAGCTTGAGAATTGGTAATCAAATGTTCTACTAAAAAAAGGACAATCCAAAACCCAAAAAGTGAATGAAGTCTTCTTGTGATGAATGCTCCAGGTAATTTGGCAGTAGTTGTAGTCACGAATATTCCCCCATACGCATCTGTGCAAATCGTTCAGTTGTTTTTCAGCATTAAACATAACTTGAAAAATATGAGAAAGGGAAAAATGACAATCTGGAATTATATTCCAAAAAACTTTTTTGCGTTTGCAGATGTAACAAGGCCAACTTCTTCTACTGAAATTCCTTTTAATTCAGCAATCATAGCTGCTGTCTCTACTACGTAGCTTGGCTCGTTTTGTTTTCCTCTTTTACTTCTCGGAGCTAAATAAGGAGAATCGGTTTCGATAAAAATATGATCGAGCGGAATCTGCTTCGCAACTTCTTGCAACTTCGCAGATTTTTTAAAAGTTACTATGCCACTAAAGGAGACATACCAACCTCTATCTACAATTTTTTTTGCATCTGCAAGGCTGCCTGTAAAGCAATGCAATACCAAAGGTGCGAACTCACCATTTGTTTTGTAATGCTTTTCTGTAATATCAAAAAAATCAACAAATGCGTCTCTACAATGAATGATCAGAGGAAGTTTAGTATCAAGAGCTAGATTGCAATACTTGATAAAAAATTCTTTCTGCACTTGCTTGTTTGAGTGAGTATAAAAGTAATCAAGTCCCGTTTCTCCAACAGCTACAAGTTTTCCAGATTTTGCCGCTTCTTCAAAAAGAGGAAAATATAATGACCCTTCTTTTTCTACGTCATGAGGTGTTGTAGAACCCGCATTGAAAACACTCGACTCTTTTTCATGAAGTAGGAGGCCTCTTTCGAGAGTCTTTTTATCAGTGCAAATATTGATGATATTTTCAATAGCGCACTTTTTTGCTCTTTCTAATACACTATCGATAACAGGATATACTTCATCCGATGTAAGATGCGCATGTGAATCTGTAAACATTGACAATTCTTTTTTGGTTTAGTATCTGTGAAGCAATTTTAACAGGGAGCAGTCATTTGTTACTATCGAATATCACAACTTTCAAAACCGCTTATTTTCAAGCTGATTTTTTTGGAAAAATGATTTTTCTTTTTTTATTTGCTCTTTCGAGCATAAGCTGGATTTTTTTGCTACATAGAATTTGGGTATACAAACAGGTTAAAAAAGAATCGATGCAATTTCAAAAGATTGTCAATCGAGAAAAAGAGAAATGTCTCCACCTAAACATTGATAAAGGCAACTCCCCTTTTCATCATATTTTTTCAACCCTTAAACATAAAACTATTGAAATTCTTGATAAAAATCGTTTCTTTACAAAAGAGATTGCAAATGGGGGAATAAATCACCTTTCTCAAAATGACATTCACTTAATTGAATCCCATTTAGTTGCAACCATCTCCAAACAAAAAGATCAATTGGACAAAAATCTTTTTGTTTTATCAACGATTACAACACTTGCCCCTTTTCTTGGATTGCTTGGAACGGTATGGGGAATTCTTATTACCTTTTTCGAGATGGAAAAAGGCGGTATGATCGGAAGTAATACAGCAATACTTGGAGGCCTCTCTACAGCGCTTGTGACCACAGTTTTGGGTCTTATTATTGCAATTCCCTCTCTTATCTCTTATAGCTACCTCAAAAATGCAGGGAGGCTTTACACCTCTGATATGCAAGATTTCAGTCACTCTCTTTTGTCTACCGTTGAACTCCAATATCGAAAAGTGGATATCGACAAATGAGAAAAAGACTTCTTTTTGATGATAGCTCTAAAGAGGAGAGTCTACTCGATTTAACGCCACTTATCGATGTAGTATTTGTTGTGCTTATTATGTTTATCATTATGGCGCCACTTGTTGAAATGGAAAAAGTAGAACTAGCTCATAGTTCTACTCAGACAAAAACAACTTCAACATCTGTAGAAAACACCACAGTTCATGTGCAAAAAGATGGAACAATTCTTTTAAATAAAACAAAAGTGGATCCAAATGAATTTCTTACAAAGCTCACTGTTATTAAGAAGCACTCACCCCAAATGATTCCACAGGTCTATCATGATAAAGATGCTACTTTTGGAACCTATCAGATGGTAAAAAGCATTTTAGAAAAAGCTGGTTTTACCCAAATGGATTTGATTGTAAAAGAGCAGCTTTAATGAAAAACCTATCGAGTGAAAAAAAAAGAATCCTTTTTCTGAGCTTCTTTGTTATTACTTTTCATTTTGTTGCTTTTCTTCCAAGTAAAAAAACAGTCGCTCTAAAACCCATCCCGCCTCAAAAAATCATCGTCCATACTTTTGTTGAAAAAGCAAAACCCGCTCCAAAAATAAAAACTGTGACTCCCAAACAAACTGTTGTCAAAAAATCGATTAAAAAGGCTCCCATAAAAAAAGTTGTTTCCAAGGCAAAAAAAATAGTTAAAAAACAAGCTCCCCCAAAAGCGATTGCTAAGAAGAGCAAAGCCCCTCCTAAAAAACCTCCCCAAAAACCGGTTTCTAACTTTGATCTACTTCAAAAACAAAGAGAGTATGAAACAAAAGTAATTTCCTATTTTCAAGAATCTTTGGTCTTGCCCGAGCACGGAACTGTAAAAGTAGAAATTACCATATGGAAAAATGGAAAAATAAAAGAATGCAAAGTTCTCAGTTTTGAAAATGAAAAAAATAAAATCTATTTAGAAAAAATGATGGGCACCCTACAATTACCAAGCATTATGGGGCTCAAAAAAAGTAGTGACACCCATACACTTACCTTTACGTTTTGTAACATATCGCAATAGGGGACTAATGATGAGATGGCTTCTTGTTCTATCAACAGTAATGATCACATTTGCAACTTCTGATGAAATAGTCGTTCCACTGCAGACAAATACAACTAACCTTCCAAGCGCCTATGTTTCATGGCACTACAAATCCAAAAATAATACTTATGCTAGAGAACTTGAAAAGGCTTTTCTTTTTGATCTAGAAAACTGTGGATACCTCGAGCTGAGAGAAAGAGATTTAGAGTGTGAAGATATCCTTCACCAAGCAAATAATGCACTAGCTTTTAGCCCAAGTATCTGGAAGAAAAAAGATATCTCATATGTGATGAAAACTGTAGTAGAGAATTCTCAAATCTCTTTTTTCTTTTATTCAAGCTTAGATCAAAAGGTAAAATCATTTAAGAATTTACCACTTAAAGGAAATTACAACGCTGATATTAACCTAATTCACAGAGTAGCAGACTCTATTTTCACCTCTTTTTTCCAAAAGGCCGGAATCGCAAGCAAAAAAATCTTGTATGCTCTTCAAACAAAGGGGCCAAATTCTAAGACTCCGTTTATATCTGTAATCTGCAAATCTGACTACAATGGAAGAGCGCCGGTTAAGCTTACCAAAGAAAATGAATATTCTATCACTCCCCAATTTTTCCCTTTAAAAACAGGCATATATGGCGACTCAATTTTCTATGTAAATTATCGTTTTGGCCAGTCCAAAATTTTCATCGCCTCCAATAAAACCCCCAATGGTGAACTTTTTCTATCGCTGCGCGGAAATCAGATGCTTCCCGCTTTTTCAAGAAATGGCCAGATGCTTGCCTTTATTTCAGATGCATCTGGAAGAGCGGATCTTTTTGTGCAAAGAATAGACCCAATCACTGGACTGATGAACAAACCAATCCAAGCGTACACATTTCCAGGATCAGTGCAGGCCTCTCCTACAATTTCGCCTGATGGATCAAAAGTAGCCTTTGTTTCTGATAAAAATGGAACCCCTAGAATCTACTTGCTTGAAATCCCTCAAGGAGGTAAAAGTCTCAAGGGAAGGGCAGTAGAATGTTTAACGAAAAAATATCGTGAAAATACTAGTCCTAGCTGGTCTCCAGATGGATCGAAAATCGCATATAGCGCAAACGTGGATGGGGTACGACAAATCATGATTTATGACTTTGAATTACAAGAAGAAAAAATGTTAACAAATGGCAAAATACCAATGGAAAATCCAAGCTTTGCTCCAAATAGTTTTCATTTAGTTTTTAATTCTACTGAGTTAGATTCTTCTGAGCTGTATTTAATGAATTTAAATCAAAAAACTCCTGTTAAAATTTCAAATGGCCCAGGCAAAAAACATTATCCCGTTTGGGAATAGCAATTGAGGTATAGCCGTGATTAAAAAAAATGCTTACTTATTTATTTTTATATCAATGAGTTTACTCCTTGCTAGCTGCTCGAATACAGTTGGCGCGGTTTGGGAGGATACCAAAACAGTTGGACGCTACCTTAATCATAAGGGAAGACTTATGCTCGGCGTCGAAGAAATTAATGTTATCTCGGCATCAGATACGATGCTGGGACCAATGGAAGAAGAATTTATTCCACTCGATGATCATGATTTAAAAGTGCAACATGCCGAATACACTGCTCCTCAAACCGTGCAAAACCCTCTTATTAAGGCTGCCTCTGATAGTAGTTACTCTAGGCCAGAGGGAACGCTTGCAAAACTACTTAAATCTCTTCATTTTAAAACAGATGTACATACCCTCCATGATCAAGCAGACCTCATATCCCTCGACGCAATTGCATCTTATTTAAAGATCAATCCTAAAGTATCCCTTTTTATTGAAGGGCATTGTGACGAAAGAGCATCCGAGACTTATAATTTAGCGCTTGGAACAAGAAGAGCAAACTACGTACGCTCGCAGCTCATAAAAAAAGGAGTTTCAGCAAATCGCTTATTTGCAATTTCCCTTGGTAAAGAAATACCAGTAGATGGTGCTCACACAAAAGCAGCGTGGGCTAAAAACAGAAGAGTTGAGTTCAAAGTTTATGAAAAAAATTAATATTGCTATTGCCCTTTCTATCTTATTTCTTTCCTCATGTGGAACCATTAAATCCACATCTGAGGTTGATCGCCATAAAATGGAAATGGCGGTAAATAAACTTCGCACTGAAATTGAAGAGATCAAGCACGATCTAAACACCTATCATATTGAGCATCACGTGCTAGATGGCAAACTTGTTGATCAGCAAGAAATGATTGCAAAACTTGAAAGTAAAGATGCTAAGATTGAACAAATTCAAATTGACAAGCTAAAAAAATCGCTTGAATTCATGAAGAAAAAGCAAGCAACTCTAAGTAAGACACAAGAAAAGATAGCAACTGAGATTCGTAAGCTCTCAACACATACAACTGATACAAATTTTGCTCTTTCTCAAAATAAGAAGCGACTTTCTGAACTTGAGAATAATCTTCTATTGCAAAATAAAAGCTTAGCCAAGCTTGAAAAGATCACATCAGCTCCTGTTTTATATGTTGTGCAAGATGGTGACTCACTTGAAAAAATTGCCAAAAAGTTTTCGACAACTATCGAGAAAATCAAAAAGCTCAATAAGCTTGAAAATGACCTAATTAAAATTGGTCAAAAGATCAACGTGCCAAGTAACGTGTAACTTGTCGGGAAATCTCATGCAAAAGCAATTAACTTTTATTATATTTTGCTTTTCCCTTTTCAATTTACACTCCTTTGAAAAAAATCAATTTCAATAATTGATTCATTATATCCCGATCATAAAATTGAGCTCGCAGTAAGAAAATCTGATCGAATAAAAGCTCCTTTGCTTCTTTTTCTACACGGAGGAAAAGACAGTGGACTCCAAAGTATTTCTTCTGAAGCTTTTAGTCCTTGGATAAAAAAGGATATTCTATTGCATCTATTTCTATGCCTGGATTTGGAGATTCTACAGGAATAAAAGACTTCTGCGGACCATTTACCATTTACTCTTTGCATTTTGCGATCGATTACATCAAACAGGAATTAAATCTAAATAACTTTGCCCTAATGGGATTTGGTCAAGGAGGACTTGCTTCTCTTCTTACTTGCAGCCCAAAGAGATGATATTACATGCATTGTATGTTCAAATGGTGGCTACGATTTTCTATCACACTCAAATGAGATGCAAGAAAGACTTCCTATTATCCATGCGCAGCTTGAAGTTCCACCTTATTGACAAAATTACCTGGGTTATTATCGAGAGAAAGCCTTATCAAGCTAACAAGCCCTCTTAACCCTTCTCCTAACTCTTCTATTCTGTTGCTTCTGAGACTAAGCGTTTCCAGGCTAACAAGCCCTCTTAATCCTTCTCCTAGCTCTTCTATTCTGTTATTATCGAGAAAAAGCGTTTCCAAGCTAACAAGCCCTCTTAACCCTTCTCCTAGCTCTTCTATTCTGTTATTAACGAGATGAAGCGTTTCCAAGCTAACAAGCCCTCTTAATCCTTTTCCTAGCTCTTCTATTCTGTTGCTACT
>JAJFMH010000034.1 GCA_021772245.1 Chlamydiota bacterium
CCTCCCTAGGTTTCGTTGGTAAATATTCGGAGCAAATTATGATTAGTAGGAGTTTTGGTGTACATGATGGCACATTTCATGCAGACGATGTCTCCGCGTGCGCTCTTTTGCTCCTTTTCGACCAAATTGATGAAGATAAGATCTTTCGTACCCGCGATCCAGATATTTTAGAAAGGTGTGAATATGTTTGCGACGTAGGTGGTATTTATGACGCATCTACTAAGAGGTTCGATCATCATCAAATAGAGTATAGAGGAAACCTTTCAAGCGCTGGGATGATCCTAATCTATTTAAAAGAGCAGAAAGTCATTACTGAGGATTTATATCATTTCTTAGATCAAAATGTGATTACAGGTGTCGACGAAATTGATAATGGATTGATTACTCCTAAAATTGGGCATAGCACTTTTTCAAGTGTAGTGTCGAGTTTTGTACCAGTATCCTATGAAGCTGATCATGAAGAGCTGTTTAGTGGCTTTATGCAAGCGGTTTCTTTTGTAATAGCATATTTCAAAAGACTTTTAGAGAAGTTTAGTTATATGCAAGGTTGCAAAGGATATGTAGAGGAGATTATGGAAACTAAAGAATCTCTTTTGATTTTTGAAAAACCTATACCCTGGCTTGATGCTTTTTTTGATAATGGGGGAGAGACGCATCCTGCTAAGTACTTAGTGATGCCAACAGGCATTCATTGGAAACTTAGAGGCATCCCACCAAATCTTAAAGAAAAAATGAAAGTGAGACTTCCCCTTCCAGAAAACTGGGCAGGACTCTCAGACAAAGAGTTAGAAAAGCAATCTGGTATAGAGGGAAGCATCTTCTGTCATAAAGGACTTTTTATTTCGATTTGGGAGACTAAAGAAGCAGCACTTTTTGCAGCTGAAAAGGCACTTGCAGGTGAAGTAAAATGAAAACAATTTTTGAGAAAATTATTGATGGAGAGATTTCCTCTAAAAAAGTGTTTGAAAATGAAAAATTTATTGCGATTGAAGATATTGCGCCAAAGGCGCCATTTCATTTTTTAATCATTCCTAAAAGGAAATACAAGGATCTGCAGTCGATTCCTGTAAATGAGCTTAGTGTGGTAACAGAAATAGCAACAATTGCGCAAAAACTTGCTAGTGAGCACAAAATAGAATCCTATCGATTACTTACCAACATTGGAGAAGATGCTGGGCAAACAGTTTTTCACTTGCATTTTCATCTAATTGGTGGATCAAAACTTGGTCAAATGGCATAAGAAAATTTACTAAGTGCTTAGGTTATGATCCGTTATTTTCTTTTATTTTTGATACTTGGATGCTCTATAGGAGCATCTGTAATTGCGCCAAATGAAGAAGATCTACTTAGTCGCGTATCTTCTCATTTATTAATTGATGATTATAAGTCTGCTTTACATGAAGTGGAAATGGGAAAAAAGCTCTTCCCAGACTCTAAAGAAATGCATGAATCACTCATCGATGTTTTATCGGAATCAGGAAGGGAGCTAGAAGCTTATAAAGCATATAAGGAATATACTGATAAATATGCTGATGAGAAAATCAATACCTCTCTTTTAGAATCCCTTTGCTGGGGAATTCTAAAAGGTGCTGAGCATTCTACTCATCTAACTGTTAATATTACGACACTTATGGGCGCACTTGCAACGCATGATGCAAGAGCTGTTACACATCTTATGCATTTTTTAAATTCGAGTAATTCTTACCTGAGAGGGGTTGCAGTGTCATGTGTTGCAAACTATCGAGATCAAATTCTTGTAAATAAGATTAGATCTATGCTTAAGAGCGAAGAAATGTGGTATGTCAGATTACAACTTATTCAGACAATTGGATATTTAGATCTTAAGGAAGAAATAGAAACGCTAAAGGAAATTGTATCTTCGCATCAGAGTTCTGTTGAAGAGAAAGGGTGCGCCATTGCATCAATTGTGAATATGACAGAGGATATTAATGACAAAGAATTGCAATCACTTCTTTCTTCCAAGCGAGCGGGGCTTCGCTCGCTTGCATGTGATATTATAGCCCATCTTGACTTAGAGCAAAGCATGGAAGGTACTGTAAAACTTCTTGAAGATCCAGCTCCACAAGTGCGTATTGCCGCCTTAAATACAATCTGGCAGGTATATGCTAAAGGTTATTTGCAACCTAATATGCTCAAAGAAGTCATGAAGTTAAAAGAAGACCAAAGTCCAGAAGTTGCAATCACTGCTGGATTTGTGCTTTTACATTTTGCCCCTGAAATAGGGCAAAATGTATTAAAAAAATGGGTGTTTTCTAAGCAGGAAAAGTATGCAAGACTTGCTGCATCAGCCCTTTCAATAGGGGGTAAAAATGGAAAAAAATTATGTAAGCTTGTCGCAAAAAAAAGTAAAGATCCTTATGTGCGAGCAAATATTGCAATTGGTCTTTTAAGCCATAAGGAAGATGCATGCAGTATGCTTTATGATTTCTTGCAAAACGCCACTGAAAATATTGGATTTGGATCTTCATTTAATCCATTGCTTAGAACTCTAGAGCCATCAGAGGCTCGCCATATTCCTGGCATGCCTGGATACCCTAGTTATGTGGATCAAGTTACAAGACTTGAGCTTTTGAGTCTGCTTGCTATGAAAAGATACCCAAAAGCTGAAAACGCAATCAAAGATTTTTTAACAAATCATTTTGATGGAATTTCATATCAAGCCTCAAAGACCTTGATTGAAGAAGGAGATGTTGAAATATTTTCGATCTTAAAAAATTTGATTGAGGATAAAAATCCAAAGCTTAGAGTGCAGGCAGCGCTTGCACTTTGTTTTTATGGAGAAGATTCAAAAGCAATTGAAGTTCTTCAGAATGCCTATCAAGAGCTAGACAGGGAGTATAAAATTCATATTATTCGCGCACTCGGAGAACTGGGAGAACAAAGCTCGCTTATCTTTTTAGTGAAATTATTGGATGATCCCTTTCAAGTCATAAGACTTAGCGCCGCGGGTTCAATTTTGCAATGCCTTTATCATTAGGAGAGTTTGTTTGAAAGATCATATTCCCAATGTGCAGGTGGAGATGAAAAAAAATAACATTGATGGATGGCTTCTTTATTCCTTTCATGGGAATAATCCATTAGCATATGATTTTTTATCACTACCAGCTGATGCTCATATTACGCGGAGATTTTATTACTTTATTCCAGCAAATGGCACACCTACACTTCTTTGTCATATGATGGAAACTCATTTGTTTATGCATCTAGATGCGCAGATAAAAACTTATATTTCTCTCAAAGATTTAAATCGCCATCTGTCAGATTTGCTAGAGTCTTGTAAAGTTATTGCGATGGAATACTCTACCTCTGTGCCATCGATTTCATATGTCGATGGTGGAACCATTGATCAAATTAGATCTTACGACATCAAGGTAGTTTCGTCTGATGCTTTGCTTCAGCCGATTACGAGCGTTTGGACAAAGTCCATGTATGAATCTCATAAAGTTTGCGCAAAGCTATTATCAGATATCGCGGGCGGTGCCTTCGAACTGATCAAAAATCGATTGCTCGCTCATGAAAAAATCACAGAGCTTGATGTACAAAATTTCATTCTAGACAAATTCAAAGAAGCAGATTGCATTACAGATGGAAAACCCATTTGCGCAGTAGGTAAAAACTCTGCAATGCCACATTATAGTCCAACGGATGAATCATTTTCTGAGATTAAGAAAGGGGATCTGATTCTTCTTGATTTATGGTGTAAAAAGAAAGGATCAGACGCTGCATATGCTGATATTACCCGAATGGCAATTGCTGCTACAAAAGCTTCACCCAAGCAAGAAGAGGTTTTTATCATAGTAAGAGATGCCCAGAGAATGGTATTAGGATTCATACGTGAAAGATTACAAGCCAATAAGCCAATCTTCGGATTTGAAGTAGACCGAATTGTAAGAGAATATATTCATCAGAAAGGATATGGCAAATACTTCATTCATCGAACTGGGCACCATATTCATAAAGAGTGTCATGGAAATGGCACACACTTTGATGACTTTGAAACATATGATGATAGACTTGTAATCAAAGGCACTGGTTATTCAGTAGAGCCAGGAATATACATTCCCGGTGAATTTGGAGTGCGTTTAGAAATTGATATTTATATTTCTAAAGAGGGCGAGTTAGAAGTGAACCCGCTTGTCCAAGAGGAGCTTCTGTATTTGGGATAGGTTCTTGTCCAAAAATTCGCACTGCTAAGTCCTGGATGCTTCGACTCTGGATATCTTCCAAGGTAAAAACTCTACCTGTAAATGTGGAAAATAGAGGGCCGTACCCAATTTCATGTCTTTGTCGTCTATGGAGCTCTGCAACTTCGGAGTGTAAGTGTCCAAATGCTGGTCTGTTTGCTTGATTATTAGTTAGACACATAGTTCTGGTTTCAGTTGGGCACATAATAATATACGCCATAAAAGCAGCTTTAATTTTGTATATACCAGCTTTAATTATCTGATTGAAGGCATTACTGTGTAATCTTTGTTTGATAATAGTTGCTTGGTTTTTGATATTTATAATATGTTGGGGTTGTAAAAGGTCTTCGAGTGACATCTCTGAATCAGATCGTGATTCACCTAAATAAATTTTTTCTAAGTATAAAAGGGGTTCGATGTAATCAGGGTTACCAAAACTTTTTATAATTTGTATGTCCTCTCTAAGTATTTCTTCGAAGTGTGGTTGATTTGCAAAAAAATCATCAGGTAGGTTTGTTCTTACAATAGTAGTAAAACCCTCATCTGAGTTATTGTATTGATACGTTCCATCAAGGAGGTCTAAGTAGTAATCAAATCTGGTTGCTAGGCCTATCCTCCGAAGAGAATTATCGTAGGTTTCTTGCATTTCGGTTTTAAAGCGCTCATACCCAGCAATTGGATTTCGAAGGATAGATAAAGAAGAAATTACTGACCTATCGATCATCTGTGGATCAAATTCAAGGGAATCAAGGCGGGCTTCTATCTGAGCATCATTCAGAGTCCCTATTTCTAATGCGATTGTTTGGGTTGCTTGTAGTCTCTCAGTATTTTCTGTTGTAATAAGAACAGTTTCGTGTAGAGGCTCAAGTACAAATGAGTTAAAGAGAGCAAACAATCCGCTGTTGGAAGCTTCTAGGTATAAATCAAACATAATACAACAGGATGCACAAGTCATATATGCTGGTGTAAGCATTCCAATTGATATAACAGCCAAAATAGTAAAGTAAACCATAGCAACTTTAGTAACGGCTTCTATGCTCTCTGCCCAGAATTGTTGAGTTTCACTCCTATCAATGAATCGTTGTAAATCTCTATTGATAAATGAATACAGTGGTATATTGTGTGGGGCTACAGCTGACACGTTATTACTCCTTCTTTAATTTACTCAAAAGTTGTAGCTTAAAAAATGAAATAAAGTAAATAATAAAGAGAAATTGATTAGTGAAAATTAATTCATTAACACTTGTTTTGCAGGTGCTCACGGGAATAAATAAAATTTTTAAGTTGCAATCTATGATGGTTGATTTGTAATCAAAGGCGCTGGTTATTCAGTTGAGCCAGGAATATATATTCCTGGCGAATTTGGAGTGCGTTTAGAAATTGATATTTATATTTCTAAAAAGGGCGAGTTAGAGTTTAACCCGCTACTTCAAGATCAGCTTCTGTACCTGGGATAGGTTCTTTTCCAAAAATTTGCACTGCTAATTCTGGGATGCTACTTGAAAGACCGATCTCATCGAGCGTAAAAACTCTACCCGAATGAGTGGAAAATAGTGGGCCAAATCCATTTTCATATAATTGTCTTCTAAGTAGCTCTGAAAGTTCGGTGTGGAATTGCCCAAATGCAGGTGTTCCTACACGAGTTTCAGTTGGGCGCATAATAATATGCGCCATAAAAGCAGCTTTAATTTTGTATATACTAAATTTGAATGCATGGCTAAAGAGATTACTATATAATCTTTGTGAGATGAGAAATGCTTGATTTTTGATATTTGTAATATTTTGAGGTTGTAAATGGTCACTAAGAGGAGTCTGGGATAACTCTTCTGATTCATTCAAATAAATCCGCTTTAGATATGAAATTGTAGTAGCGTAGTCTGGATTGCCGAAAGATTCTAATTTTTCTATATCACTCTTAAGTTTTTCTACAAAGAGTTCCTGAGATGAAAACCCTTCATTCTCAAGATTAACTCTTTTTATGGTAAGATGGATTGATTCTCCATTGGATTCAAGGGAATTATATTCGTAGGAATTTGGGCTCAGATCTAAGTATATTTTAAGTCCTTCAATGAGTGCATTCATATCACTACAATATTTATCAGCTTGATCCTTTTTTTCTTGATAATACTCAAAGGCTGCAATTGGGTTTCGAAGGGTAGGTAAAGAAGAAATCTGTGTTTGAATGTTGTGAGGCTGATTAGGGCGATTTATGTTAAATCCTGCAGACTCAAGGCGCTCTTGTAGTTGAGCAATAGTCAAGCTTTCTATTTCTGTGGCATTTTCTTGTATTATAAGTAGTCCATCTCTGTTGTCTTTTGCAGCATCGATGCTTTCCTCTAATGGTTTAATCACAAATGTTGAGAAGAGAGTAAACAATCCCCCGTTGAAGGTTTCTAAGTATATATCGAACAAAATAATGTTAAATGCGTAAACTATGTATGCAGGTGCATACACTCCAATTGCAACATAAGTTCCTACAACAAAGACACTCATTGCAACTTCAGCAACTGTTTTTGTGGTCTCTAACCACCATAGATGACTTTCATTCCTATCAATGTTCTGTTGTAAATCTAAATTGATAAATGGATGTAGTGCCCATGGATGTAGTGTTATATTTTGTGGCGCATCAACAGACATGTAAGTACTCCTTCTTTGATTTACTCAGAATTTATAGATTAAAAAGTCATATAAGTAAATAATAAAAAGTAATTAATTGTGAATCATTTGTGTTTAATATTGCATGTTTTGTTGAAAAAAAACTCAGCTCTTGATTAGAGATGCTAGAGCTAATTGTTTCATTTTCAAATAAAGACTAGAAAGGCCATTTGATCTACTTGGTGAAAGTGTAGCGAATGTATTTATCTTTTCTAAGAAGAGTGGGGGGCATTTGAGGACGGTTTCAGGTGCCTGCCCGGTATATATGCTGACAAGAAGAAAAGCTAGTCCTGCAGAGATTAAAGCATCTGAACTTGCCTGAAAAAATATTTTACCATTTATGCATCTAGAGTGAAGGTGCATTCTGCTTTGACAACCAGTAACTAGATTGTCTTGTGTTTGAAATTCTGGAGCAATTTTTGGAAGCTTCATTCCAAATGCAATGATTTTTTGATAACAAGCTTCTTTTGATGGAAGTGAATCAAAATATTGCATTAAATCTTCTTGTTTTTTGAGGCACTCATTAAACATAAAAAATAAATTTTTGATTTTTGGTATCTTAGATTCTAGCATGGAACTATGGATGCAAGCCATTAATTTCTTAATCTTTGGCATTTAAGATAGTAATAAAAACATGAAATTGTATATTCTAGTGTTCCTTGAGTCTTTTCGCGGCTTGCAATCGTAGCAAACCTGGGGGACGATTAAAATTTACCAAAGCACTATTAGATTTATGGCTAAAGAAGATACGTTAAAGCTTGAAGGAACAGTGGAAGAGCTTTTGCCCAATATGACATTTAGGGTGAAGCTATCTAATGACTTAGTGGTTCTTGCTCACCTTTGTGGAAAAATGCGGATGAGAAACATCAGAGTTCTCGTTGGTGATGAAGTCACAGTCGAGATGTCACCATATGACCTCTCAAAAGCACGAATTACATACAGAAAAAGGTAGGGGAAGAGTAGTTTTCATTTTACTAGCAATAGATGTTGCTTTTTTTTCTGGGGATGCATAAACTTTTATGCATTCGAGTTTAAAACATTTTTAAAATGCCCAGATAGCTCAGAGGTAGAGCACTTGCAT
>JAJFMH010000035.1 GCA_021772245.1 Chlamydiota bacterium
TTCTTTTTTTACCACCCCGCTTTGCAGATCATCGGATAGCTTAAGTACTCCACGCCTTATTTCATCTCGAGCCCCATAATTGATGGCTAATATTAAATCTAACGATTGTCCTTTTTGAGTAATTTCTTCACATGAATGAATCACATTCTTCATATCATCTGAAAAAGGGGTGCGATCACCAATAATTCGTAATCGAATTCCAGCTGAAATCATCTTTTTTTTCTTTTTTTTCAGAAATTTGATAAGCAAGTTCATGAGGATATGAACTTCCTTTTGAGGCCTTTGCCAATTCTCAGTTGAGAAAGCAAAAAGTGTAAGAGTTTTTACTCCGAGTAAAAGACAAGAATCTACAACCTCATCAACACGATTAGCTCCCTTTACATGACCAAAAATAGCAGCTCGTCTCTTTTTTTTAGCCCAACGTCTATTGCCATCCATGATGATTGCTATATGATTCGGAGTATTACTAGTTAAAGACATCTTCCACTTACTATCGTTTTTTCCCTCTGCGGCCCATAAGATATGATGTCTATCGTGACATCCAAGTAGCTCTGCAAAAACTCCAAATATTCAATTGCTTTTGGTGGTAGATCTGAGATGCTTTTACAATTTGTAATAGGTTGTTTCCATCCAGGAATTTTTTTGTAAATAGGCATAAGCTTGGAAAAAGAAGATAAATCCGCTGGGATACACTCAACTAACTTGCCTTCAAGCTCATACTGAGTACAAACCCAAATTTCTTCAAAGTCATCCAAAATATCAAGCTTAGTAATTGCAATAGATGTAATACCGGATCGTTCAATCACCTGTTTTGCCAATGGGATATCAAACCACCCCACTCTTCTTTTTCGACCTGTTGTAACCCCAATTTCTCGAATTAATTCACAAGAAGCAAAAGGATTATAATCCCCTTCTTTGATTTCTGTTGGAAATGGCCCATTACCAACTCTCGTTGTATATGCTTTCATTACCCCAACTACTCCATCTAATTTTGTAGGTGGGATGCTGGAACCCATGCAAATGCCTGCAGCTTGTGTGTGGGAAGAGGTAACATATGGATAAGTTCCAAACAAAACATCAAGGAGCGCTCCCTGCGCTCCCTCTAATAATATTTTTTCCTCTTGGGTGCGAGCTTTAAAGAGCATAGCCTCAACATCAGCTACATACTGTGATAGCTCCTTTGCAGCGCCCAGGTAATCAGCATAGATTTTTTCAAACACATCAGATGCGCCTAATGGATATAGAGGGTGTGAAAGATTTTCTTTAAGAATTTTTGCAAATTCTTTTTCATCTAACAAATCACAGATTCTAATGCCTCTTCTTGCAACCATATCCATATAGCAGGGGCCAATTCCCTTTGCAGTAGTTCCAATCGGACTATTTCCTCTATTTTTCTCCATAGCTCTATCATAGGTCTTATGATACGGCATAATTACATGGGCATATTTGGAAATAAAGAAGCGATTTGAAAGTGATACACCCTGTTTAATAAGATTTTTGATCTCGGATAGCAAAAAAAGCGGGTCTATTACAACAGAGGGCCCTAAATAACATTTTACTGTGGGATATAAGATACCGGAGGGAATTAGGTGAAAGAAGTACTGCTTTTCCCCAGTGACTACCGTGTGTCCAGCGTTATTGCCCCCTTGCGCTCTGACAACATGAGACACCTTAGAAGAAAGCACATCGATTACCTTCCCCTTACCCTCATCACCCCATTGCATACCAAAGACCACAAAGCAATTCATAAAGATCTCTCTATTTTAATTCAGATATCTGTATAACATATCTAAGTGAAAAAAGGGAACTAATCAGCAAAAAGAGCCCAAGAATTCGACACTAGACAGAATCAAGCTCAATGGTCTATGCTCTCTTTTATTTTTTTAAGTAAAAAAAACAGAATTTCAACCTGTTATTGACACATTTTAAGGAATTTTTTGAGATGGAAAAAAAGAAAAAGTGGCATTTATTCGCAATATTGGCAGTCGCAGCGCTTACAATTTACAACATACTTCCAACAGTTATTTATTATTCAAAGCCTTTAAAAAGTCCTATAGGAATTGTAGATGCGAGTCGTATTTCAAAAGATATAATGAAGCGAGTTAATCATTTAGAAAAAGATTCCATTTCTTACCTCCACTCTTTTTGCAAGCTTCTCAAAATTTCTCCGAAAGAAGTTGCCATTACAAAAAATCCTCAAGAGGTAAAACTTACTTTTTCAAAGGATGCTGACGCAAAAAAATTCAAAGAGTTTCTTCCTAGGGCTGGAGACTTGATTCCTTTTACTCCGTCTCAACTCTCTCTTTCAGACGCAAACTCGAATCATACCAATACCGTATATGTTCAGAGAAATATTCCGATTACCTACGATGTTAATAATGGTGATTACTACTTTGATTTTGCTCCTAAATTCTTAGAAGATGGAGAAATATCTCCTCTTTACCATGAAGTTGTGAATGACAGGATATTAGAGCTAGCTCTATCTATTTCAGGAACCTCAGAGAATGCTCAGTATGTAAATGCTGTTATCGCGGATACTAAAGACCCTAGAAAAGAAGATTACATGCTTTTCTTAGCTCAGAATATCAAGTCATACAGAGGCGTTTTTGGAGAAAGCTCTGCAATTGCTAAACGATACTACTCGACCTTTACGCAAAGTGCTGTTACTAATAAAAAGAGTGCTATCAAAACTTTGATCACACAATTTCAAGAATTTGCAAAAAAAACAACCGATGAAAAAACTGCTTTAGAGAAGAAAAAAGCATCTTTAACAAACGTTGGAGAGTACCTAGAAAATATTGACCAAGAGACTCTTGCATTTCTTTCAAACAAGGAAGAAAAATTAAATATTGCAATACAAACTCTTGAAAAACATACCGCAAGTTTTGCTTCAGGAAGTACTCCTCTAACTCAAGAGAAAATCGAAAGCCTCCTCAAAAAAACCTATTTAAAGGATAAGCCCCAACATATTTCCCTTGGAGACGCCAACCCACTTATCAGTGGACTCACTATTAATTGGAAATCTGAAGAGGTCTCACTCCTTCTTCATCACGACATTCTAACTTTCAAAAAGAAATTAGAAAATGGGTCGCGACCTCTATCGAAAACTGATAAATTAAACCAACTTGTATATAATGAAGTCGCCCGCATATCAAGAGAGTCTGGGGAAGAAATTACTCCAGATAATTCTGTGTATCATATCGCTTTAAACTCCCTTACAGGTTCTAAGAGTTTTTTAACAATGAAGCTTGATGCGCTTGCTAAAACACAAGCAAGGGTTACACAGAACATCCTCCATGCAAGCTTTAATCCAACTCATAAAGACTTAAAAAAAGATGTATTCCCTATTTGGGATTATGCCACCTTCAAGAATCTTTCTAATAGTGACAAACAGCTTGGGCTTCTTGTTTTTACTCCTTCAGAGGTCAGTGAAACGTTTGCAAAGGGACTTAAGGAAAATGCTGTTTACGTTGTGGCAAAAGGCGCACATAAAATACTAAAGCAATTTCAAGAAAATCCAAACTCAGAGCAAGCTCAAAAGTTCTTAGCAGATTTCAAGTCTTTAGAAAACCTTCTTAGAAAAAACGGATTTAGAGGCTTTAGCGGAAATGCTATTTCTTTAGACGGATCCTTACAAGATGACTTTATTTTTGAAGCTGATGATTTTTATCACTACATCATCAAGGCAACAAGGGAAGACTTTACTGTTCATGGAAGTAAGAAGTTTGCTGTCCTTGAATTCTCAGATGTTGCGCAAAGAATTCTTGAGACTAATAAAATTGAAACACAGATCCATGAAGACCTCCTTAAGTGGAGAGATGAGTACAGACATGCTCAGGTAGATCCTTCTGGAAAAACAATGTATGATGTTCCAAAGCCAACTGCAAATCCTTTACTTAGCAATTTAAGTTTAAGTACAAAAAAATATTTCCGCGGTGATGAGCGAAAAATTCTACATTGGGGTCTTGACTTATCGGGTGGTAAAACAGTTCAAATTGAACTGAGAGATCAGAATGGTAGAGTTGTTAAAGATGAAGACGACATCAAACAAGGTATTAACGAACTCTACACTCGTGTAAATAAAATGGGTGTGTCCGAAGTTGCTATTCGCCAAGAAGGAAATAACATCACATTAGATTTTCCAAGTGCGCAAGGGCTTTCAGCAAAAGAACTAGTAAAAGCTTCTTCAATGTATTTTCATATCGTTAATGAAAAATTTGGCAGAAACAATTCGAATCTTGCCGCTGCAACGCAAACATTTTTGCAAGAAGTTTGGAATGAAGCTATTGTCACTAACAAGAAGGATATTGAAGATATTCAATACATCGCATTTTCACATCTTTATGGAGATACTCTAGATACTGAAATCGCAAAACCAAGCACCGAGTCAGCTAAACTTCTTTATGACAATGGTCTTCGGTTAGCAAATCCAGCAACTGCAACGATGAGTTCTTCATTTAATGACTCTCTATCCAAACTAGCTATTATGAGAGGAGATACAATCTCCGATTGGCAGGGACAGACTACGCCTCTTCTTATTGTTATGAATAAATATGCATTAGAAGGATCAAATCTTAAAAATGTAAGAGCTGGTTATGATACAACCCGAGGAAATTTCCTTGGATTTGAAGTGGCTGGAACATCAAGTTCTAAGAATGGGCAAAAAAACAACCCACGCGATGAGTTTCACACTTGGACATCCGCATTCTCAAAAGAGGCAGTATTAGACTCTGATTTAAGTAGCTACTCAAAAGGAAGTGGTTGGAGAATGGCAGTTGTCTTAAACGGTAGTGTGATTTCTTCCCCAACCCTTGATTCAGCACTTCGCGACAAAGCAATGATTACAGGTAGTTTTACACAAAGAGAAATCAACACGCTTGAAGCGGATTTAAAGGCAGGCTCATTAAGCTTCGCCCCTCACATTCTTTCTGAGAAAAATGTAAGCCCAGAACTTGGCTTAAAAGATCGAACAAAGGGAATTCTAGCAACCGTACTTGCATTAGTTCTGGTTGTAGTGCTTATGATCTCTTACTACAAATTTTCAGGTGTAATTGCATCGATTGCTGTGATATTCAATCTACTGATTATGTGGGCAGCTCTGCAAAACATCCAAGCAACGATAACTCTTGCAGGTATTGCAGGCATTATCCTTACAATGGGTATGGCAGTTGATGCAAACGTGCTTGTGTTCGAAAGGATTCGAGAAGAATTTTTATCAAATGGAGGAAGAATAGGATCTGCAATTCATGCAGGATATAAGAAAGCCTTCTCTGCAATTATGGATTCCAATGTTACAACAATTATTGCAGCGCTCGTTCTGTTAAACTTTGACTCCGGACCTATTAAGGGGTTTGCTGTAACGCTTATAATCGGTATTGTTTCATCTATGTTTACAGCGCTTTTTGTTACAAAATATTTCTTCACTAAATGGGCTAAAAACAAAAATAATACTGAACTTAAAATGGCAGCTTTCATGCAAAACAAGAAGTTCAATTTCTTAAAGCATGCTAAAAAAAGTATCTTAGCTTCCGTGCTAATTATAGCAATTGGTGGCTATTTTACAGCGCAAGATCGAAATACCATCTTAGGTATGGATTTTACTGGCGGGTACTCTATCAATTTAGAAGTGACTCCAAAATCTCACGAAAATTATGTAGAAGCTGTGCAAAACGCCCTTCTTGCAAGTGGAATTAGTTCACAAGACTTTCAGGTAAGACAATTAAATCCTGACAATAATCTTCGCCTTTCGTTCGGTAAAACAATGGATCAAAAAGGCAAACCATTTTATGAAATGTCATATGACCTAGATAGTAAATCCCCTGCAACCAACCCTAAAATTGCTTGGATAGAGAATGCTCTTAATTCACATGGAGTAACTCTTACGAAAGCATCGCAAGATAATTTAGAATCCAGCTGGACAAAAATTTCAGGTCAAATGTCTTCTACTATGAGGAACAATGCATTCTTCGGGCTTGGAATTGCTCTTCTATGTATTTTAGGTTACATCACTATACGTTTTGAGTTTAAATATGCAATCAGCGCGATTATTGGTTTGTGTTTTGATGTACTTGTCACAATTGGTCTTTTAGGAACTCTGCATGCATTTGGCGTGCCGGTCCAGATCGATTTAAATACAATTGCGGCCCTCATGACAATCATTGGATATTCCTTGAATGATACGATTGTCATCTTTGATAGAATCCGTGAAGGTTTAAACTTTAGTGATAAGCAATCTTTTAAAAGTCTTGTAAACTCATCGCTAAATATCACATTGAGCAGAACAATTATGACATCTAGTACGACTCTTATTGTATTACTATCCCTAGTAACTCTTGGTGGAAATACGATCTTTGGATTAGCGCTTGTAATGATCATAGGTGTTGTTTATGGAACCATGTCCTCTTTGTTTATTTCGACACCTATAATGCTCTATTTTGACAGAAGAGAGAAGACAAAGATGGATAAACTTGCTGTATCGGAAAGGTGATTTTTTTCTTATAAAAAATAGCATGATCCGATAAACAAGGATAATATGTGAGAAAATTGCTTTAGACTTTTTTTATAAAAGAAGTCAAAAAAGTTACTAAAAACAAATAATATGAGAAGCATTTTTGACCAAAAATTTACTGAACCAAAGCCTCACATGGATTTTTCCAAAGGAAGATCCAGCATGGCATGAATCTATAGTAAAAGAATTTTGCATTCACCCTGTGACTGCTCAGCTTCTAGTTTCTAGAGGATTTTCCACTTTTGAGGATATCCATGATCTTCTATATGCAAAATTACCGAACTTACTCGCACCTTCCTTGTTTGTTGAAATGAAGGCTGCAGTAGATCGTATTCATAAAGCCCTTCAAGATAAAGAAAATATTCTGATTTATGGAGACAATGATGTAGATGGGATTACGGGAACAACACTCCTTGTTGATTTTTTTACACAGCTGAATGCAAATACATTTTACTATATTCCAAACAGAACCTCATCTAAACAAAACAGTGTTCTTGACGCACTAGAATATGCAAAAAAAAATCAATGCTCACTTCTCATTACAGTCGACTGTGGAATTACTGCAGCTAAAGAAATCGAGCATTTAGTCAAAGAAAATATTGATGTAATTGTAACAGATCATCATGAACCAACCGACCGTATTCCCCATTGCGTAGCAACTCTAAACCCAAAGCTAATTAGTAATAATTATCCAAATCATGAACTTACAGGAGTTGGCGTTGCTTTTAAATTAGCCCACGCGCTTACCAACATGCTTGTAAGTTCTGGAGAAATCAGCACAAAGAATATAGATTTAAAACGATTTTTAGATCTTGTTGCACTTGGAACCATTGCAGATATGGGCACCCTTCAAGGTGAAAATCGAATTTTGGCAAGATATGGATTAAAGCAGTTTGGTAAAACAAAACGCATTGGGCTTTTAAAATTGCTCGAAGTCTGTGAGCTCAATCCTTCCAAAATTACAACTGCCGACGTTGCCTCTAAAATTGCTCCGAGACTCAACTCCCTTGGCCGAATAGCAAATCCAAGAAAAGGTGTCGAACTATTACTACTTAAAGATCCAATTAAAGCAGAAAATTTAGCAATTGAACTCGATCTTAATAATATCGAGCGCCAAAAAATTGAGCGCAAGGATTCAGATGAAATAGAAGAGTTTATTGAAAATAACAAAGCCCTTTTGCAAGAAAAGGCCATAGTTCTTTTTTCAGATAAGTGGCATCCAGGAACAATTCCTATTATTGCTGCAAGAATTGCAAAGCAATACAATAGGCCTACTACAGTAATTGCAATCGAGGATGGCATCGGCAAAGGATCTCTTAGAACAATCCCTGAATTCCCATTACTAAATATCTTAAAAGATTCCAGAGACTTGCTACTAAATTTTGGTGGACATGATTATGCAGCGGGCCTATCGATTAAAGAAGAGAATATTCCAGAGTTTAAGGAGCTCTTTATTGCAGCTGCGAATAAGGAACTTGCATCCCTTGATGTTCTCCCCAAACTTCAACTTGACGCAAAAGTCTCTTTTAAAGATCTTACATTCGATTTTTTAGAGTCTCTGTCTTTAATAGAACCTTTTGGCATGGGCAATCCTGCGCCTATTTTATATACAACAGTAAAGCAAAGCTGGTCACCGAAGGTTGTGGGTGGAAAACACCTTAAACTTTACTTAGAACAAGACGAGCGAATTCTTGAAGGCATTGCCTTCAATTTTGCAGAAATGAGACCTCTCCTTCTAAAAAAAGACCTTTTTTTAGAAATTGCCTTTACCCCGCAGGTCAATATTTTCTTAAATAAATCGAGTATACAACTTCAAATCAAAGATATAAAAATTAAAGAATAAATGCTTCCGGTAGAAAAACTTTATAAAGGGCAAACACTTTACGCAAAGGTAGTTTCACTATCTTTTGGTGGGCGTGGAATTGTAAAGCACGACCACTTTATTTTTTTCATTCCTCACACAGCGGTTGGTGATGAAATTAAATTTCGAATCACAAAACTTAAAAAAAATCACGGTGTTGGTGAAGTAATCGAACTTTTACAAAAAGGAGCATCTCGCACCACCCCTCTATGCCCCTATTTCCAAAAATGTGGTGGTTGTCATTTTCAGCATATTTCATATGAAGAGCAAGCCAAGGCCAAGGTGAGCTTTGTTGCTGACTCTATCAAACACCATAGTAAAATCTCTACCCCTCCTCTTGCCCTCATCCCTCCTCAAGAAACCTGGAAATACAGAAAGCACATCACCCTGCAGATGAGAAAAAAAGGAGCTGGATTTACCTTCGGTTATATCCATCATGACAATGTCTCCCTTGTACAAATTAAGAAGTGTCCAATTTTTGCTCATCTCGATGACCCTATTTTTGAACAAATCGAGTATCTATTAGAAAATTTATCCAATATTGGAGTTACCAAAGCAACCCTCAAACTCGTCAAGACGGATTCTAAATACCTTCTTGGATTTTCCTTTTTTCCAAATTTTCCAGGTGGTTTTAAACACCAAATCGAAAGCTTTCTAAACGCGCACTCGAATATCGTAAGCATCCATATCAAAACACCTAAAGAGGAGAGAAAGTTTGGTAAAAAAAATCCAATTATTTCTCTTTTAGACTTAAAAATAGCCTATTCACCCTACTCTTTCTTACAAAGCCATTTACCTGAGGCAAAGAAACTCTATGAGTCCCTTGTTAACCTTGTACCAAGTAACGCTAAAAAAGCACTAGACCTCTACTCTGGAATTGGAATCACAAGCCTTTTACTAGGAAAACAAAACATTAAAACATATGCGATTGAATCAAATGAGAAAGCAGTTCAACTCGCAAAGAAAAATGCGAAAGAAAATAAGGTGGAGAATGTAACTTTTATTCAAGGCAGGGTTGAAGAGAAAATTGCAGCATTTCTAACTCTCAACCAAGTAGACTTAGTTATTGCTAACCCACCAAGAACGGGGCTCACCAAAGAGATCACTGAATCAATTCTTAATAGCAACGCACAAAGAATTATCTATATTTCCTGTATGCCGATCACGCTTGCTAAGGATGTGTCTATTTTTACAAAAGATAAATATGAGCTAGTATCGTACCAGCCTTTTGATCTGTTTCCACAAACCACCCATGTAGAAACACTCCTTGTTTTAGATAAAAAAAGAGCTTAAAAGGTTCTTTTAAGCTCTTTTTAGAAGTATTTCATCTCGTCTCCATTCGCAGATCAGTTCTATTCAAATCATTTAACTTTTACTACGAATAAAAAAACTTCGCTCTTACATTACTAAAGAGGAAGTCGTTTTTTTATTGAGGTAGTTTTCTTGATAACCTTTGATGTCATCTGTATGAATTACCCAAGCAGCGCCTTTTCTAGATGCTTTTAGAAGACCAATTCTTGTTGCGTAATAAATTTTTTGGGCTGGAACACCAAGCATTTTGGCTGCTTGATTGATCGAATAAAATCCTTTTTCGTTATCGAATAGAAGCTCACCTTCGAATGTCGATTTCGATCTTGAATATTTACCTTTTCTATATGCTTCTAAATCACTTAGTTTAATCGTCCAACGAGTTGCATCCTTTGAAGCTTTTAGCTTGTTTTGTTTGATTGCAACATAAATCGCTTGACGAGTTACATTATTGATTCGAGCAGCTTCCGTAATAGATACAAATCTATCTTGGATTTGAACTTCTCTTTCCTCTTCTCTTCCATGTTGGCCTGAAAAGGGATTTCCGTTATTCATGCTCATCGGGTTATCCTCCTAATTTCAAAAAAGTCTTATAAGTAAGAGATATTTATTCAAACCACCTAAGCTTTTATCCTCAAGCTTATGTTTTCAAAAATCTCTCGTTTTATTTGTTTATTCTAATATATTTATTCCTTAGATTAGTAATTATTACAAAAATAATAATACTAATCAACAACTTTTGGCAAATTAGATTTTTTTTATTTAGAGGTAGCGCGAAAGAAGCCCCCAGACTATCATGCAAATAAAACTTTAAATAACTAACCAAAACCTATTTTAATCGTTTATTATAAATGGGTTAGAAAAACAAAGGGCTTTATAATGCGTCTACTTTCTGCCTGGATCCTCTCCTTTTTACTAATTTTTTCCCTTCAATCCTCTCCACCCGACCTGACCCCTGAGCTCACTAAAAAAAAGATAGAGGAAATTTTAAAAGCTCATGTCACTTTTAAAGAGCCTAATAAAGAGCTTATCAAAAGAACATTATCTAATTTCTTAGATGAATTAGATCCAATAAAAACCTATTTGACTAAAAAAGAAACGGATAGATGGTCAAGCATCTCTGAACAGCGATTAAATGAAATATTAATCCAATTTAAGCGTGAAAATTTTTCGGTATTTGAAACTATGTACGAAACAATGGTTTCAGCTATTACAAGACGTAATTCATTAGAAGAGCGCCTCGCTAAGCAGCCCCTACTAAAAAACGTTCAAGCCTCTGATTTTAAAGATCTTACATGGGCAAAAGATGAAGAAGACCTCTTTAACAGACTTCACAAGCTTCGATCTCTCCAACTAGAAATGGCTGACAAACTTGATAACGAAAGCAAGGATATGCTTCTAAAGCGCATTAATAAACGTAGAACCTCCCGTGAATCAGAGATCCTTGAAGACTCTTCTGAGAAACAAACAAAACATGTGCTCGCAACGGTATTAAAAGCGTTTAGCTCTGCACTAGACTCTCACACAATGTATTTTACCCCCAATGAAGCTACCCAATTCATGATTCAAGTTCAACAACGACTATTTGGGATTGGAGCGCAACTTAGAGATGATTTAAACGGACTTACGATTGTAAGGCTCCTCGACGGAGGTCCCGCTCTTCTCTCCAGTAAAATGAAAGCTGGAGATCGCATTATAGCGGTTAATAAAGAGCCTATCATCGGGCTCGACATCGAAGATGCGGTAGAAAAGATTCGAGGCCCAAAGGGGTCTCCAGTGACCCTTACCCTCCTTCGTGAAACTGAATCTGTTACAGAAGAAAAGTTAGAAGAGACATTCGATATTGAAATCGTTCGAGATGAAATCGTGCTCAAGGAAACCCGTTTCGAAAAGCATATCAAACCATTTGGAGATGGAGTTATTGCTCATATCAAGCTTTTTTCGTTCTACCAAGATCCCAATTTCTCCTCAGCTTCTGACATCCAAAAGGCTTTAGAAGAGATTGCAGAGGAACATAAAATCCACGGAGTGATTTTAGATCTTCGGAACAACGCCGGAGGCGTTCTTCCTCAAGCTGTAGCAGTATGCGGCCTCTTTATAGAAAAAGGCATTGTTTGCTCTATTAAAGACCACCAAGGAAGAGTTCAACATTTACGTAACATCGAAGGCGACCCTTACTGGAAAGGCCCCCTTGTTGTTCTTACCAACAAAGGTAGCGCCTCAGCTTCTGAAATCGTTGCGCAGACTCTCCAAGACTATGGAAGAGCTCTCATTATCGGTGATAAGGCGACCTACGGAAAAGGTTCATATCAAACTTTCACCCTTGAGAGTGTTGCGAACCAAGCTAAAGTTAATCCTGAAGGTGAGTATAAGGTCACAAGAGGCCTTTATTACACCGTGTCTGGCATAAGTCCTCAGTTGAACGGAGCGCAAGCTAATATCGTTGTTCCTGGCAGTCTATCCGAATTTGAGTTTGGAGAAAGCCATGGTAAGCATCCTCTCACCCCGGACTCCATTGACCCAAATTTCGAAGATGACTTCTCTGATATCCACCCCTTCCATAGAGGAAGAGTTATGAGGGCCTATAAAACCAACCTGCAGCAAAAACAAGACTTTAACGAAGGTCTTCTAAGCATACTTACCAAAAACTCTACCTCTCGCATAGAAAACAACCCTAACTACCAAAACTTCCTAAAAGAGCTCAAAAAAACAGAGTTTGATATCGACACCTTCGAGAAGTTTGGCATGAACGATCTTCAATTAGAAGAAACACTTAACATTATGAAAGATATGGTACTGCTTCAGAACAACTAGCCTCACTCCAAACTCATAATAAAAAAGGGAAAGTAATTTTTCATGTAGAACCTATAAATAAATTTATAGTTTCTTCAACTTAAATCTTGAAACTTTCATTTTTTAAATATTTTATTTTAACACAATCTTTTTTTGAAACATATTAACTAATAACAAAAATTACTTTTTATTTAAACAAAAGATAACAAAATTATATAACTCAAACAGAAGAAGCGCTTTTAAATTTCGAGGCTAGCCCAGAAGATAAACGAAAAATAGCAGCGAACTATTCTGTAATTTATACTCTACTTCTAGCAAAACTCACAACAACCCCTGAAAATGAGCAAATGGCTCATCAAGCAGTAAAGAGCGCAAAAGTGGCTCAAACAACAATGGGTGTTTGGTCGAGATTAAAAGAGACTACTCACCCCTTTATACTCGAAAAAACACGAAAAGCTGCAGAGGTAGACGGCCTTATCGAACATGCTAAAGAAGTAAGAGAAAGAGTGTTTAAAGAAATTAGTACTGATTTGAATACTGAGTTTGACTGGGAGGAGATTCAAAAACCAACTACTTCCCAGGACCCATTGATCTTGCTGTAAACAACTGGTTTCAAACAAATTATGGCCTGTAAAAAATCAGGCCATTTTCATTTTACAAAATAACCTCTTTTTACTGAAGACTCACAAAAAAGCACTACGCCCACAAAAATCAAATATAGTATCTTTACATACGCAATTTGAAGACCTTGATCTTCTTGCATAATAAGTCATTACAAGAGAAAATAACGCTGATTTAACACCAAAATAGGCTACAACTCTTATGAAAGATGTTCGCGTTAGAATTGCTCCCTCTCCAACCGGTGACCCTCATGTAGGGACTCCATATATGGCACTTTTCAATCAAATTTTTGCAAAACATCATGGTGGTAAATTCATTCTACGAATTGAAGATACAGACCAATCTAGATCCAAAGCGGAATACGAAGAAAACATCTACAAAGCACTTAAATGGTCCAAACTTACTTGGGATGAAGGTCCAGATATTGGAGGCCCATATGGCCCCTATAAGCAGTCTGAGCGAACAGAAATTTATAGAGAATATTGCCAAAAACTTCTTGATGATGACAAAGCATATAAATGCTTTTGCACAGCTGAAGAGCTCCAAGAAATGCGAGAGGTAAGTAAAAAACTCGGACAGAGAATTGGTTATGACCGAAGACACCGCAACCTTAGCAAAGAAGAGATCTCTCAAAGAGAAAAAGAAGGACAATCCTATGTTGTTCGACTTAAAATACCACTTACCGGCGAATGCATCTATGAGGATGCCATAAAGGGTCGTATCGTAGTGCCATGGGCAGATACTGATGATCAAATCTTACTTAAATCAGATGGATTTCCCACATATCACTTAGCAAATGTGGTGGATGATCACCTGATGAAAATCTCCCACGTTATCCGCGGAGATGAGTGGTTAAGCTCCACACCGAAACACATCTATTTATATGAAGCTTTCGGATTTGAAAAGCCGACTTTTATGCATATGCCTCTTTTACTCGGCGAAGGTGGGAAAAAACTGTCCAAACGTAAAAATCCAACCTCTGTTTTTTACTACAGAGATTCAGGATACCTCCCTGAAGCATTTGTTAATTTCTTAACCCTAATGGGTTACAGCATGGAAGGCGATAAGGAAATTTATTCTCTAGAAGAAATTACCAAATCATTTGATGTAAAGCGAGTAGGAGTCTCTGGAGCATTTTTTGATATCAAAAAACTAGATTGGTTAAATCAACACTACTTAATTAATACCATACCAGAAGAAAAACTCTGGGATAGGATCAAGGAATGGGGCTTTAATGACACCTTTATGCAAAAGCTCATGCCACTTTGTCATACTCGCATCAAAACCTTTGGAGAGTTCTTCGAACTTTGTCATTTTTTCTTTGTAAATCATATTCCATTAACAGATGCACTTCTTACTCCAAAGGGAATCTCTAAAGACCTCTCTTGCAGTCTACTACAGTCTATAATTTGGTATTTAGAAGAAAACGGCTTTGAAAAAGACTCTATCTTTGCCGCGTCTAAAGAAGTCGCCAGTGTATTTGGTGTAAATCACAAGAAAGTGGTCATGCCAATCCTATTTGGATCCATTACAGGAAATCACTTTGGCCCGCCCCTTTTTGATTCTATGGCAATTTTAGGCAAAGACATTGTAAGAGCGAGATTTTTAAAAGCGATTGAATTTTTAGGTGGCATCTCAAACAAGAAAATGCCAAAACTTATGAAAGCATGGCAAACAAAAGATATAAGTTCTTTAGAATTTAAAAGTTAAACTCTTCTTCATTAGACTGAAGATTAACAGTGGGAGTTTCTTGCTCAACTAGCTTGGCATCCGATAGGATATAACCTTGGTTATATCCACTTACTCCACACCCATGCAATAATAACACGCATAAAAGCCCCAATATGATGCGCATACCCACCTTTATTATTGTTAATTATAAAGTTTATTATTAACCAAAACTAATTAAAAAGTAAAGATTCAATGACAAACTATAATAAAAACAATCCATTTTACTCTAAATTACTTAAGAGAGAGCTAGTTACCAAAAAAGGCTCTAACAAAAAGACTTATCACATTGAATTAGACATTACCAATTCCAATATTACATATACTCCAGGAGATGCAATCGGTGTACTCCCTCGAAACTGCCAAAAAGAAGTTGATCAAATTCTAGATCTTTTGCAAATAGACAAAGATTCTACCGTAGTGCACCCCAAAACGTTGGCAAAGTTATCTATTGAGAGTTATTTATTACATCATGCCAATATTACCAAACTCACCGGCGTTTTCTTAGAAATGGTTCTTACAAAGAATCTATCGCCTAAACAGCAAGAATTAAAAGGCCTTCTATTAGATGAGAACAAACAAGATAAGCTACATGCCCTCCAAGAAAGATCACTTCTAGATTGGATCATATACCTTGAAGTCAAGACAATCGATCCGCAAGATTTAGTAAGTCATCTTCGCACCCTACTTCCAAGGCTTTATTCGATTGCATCTTCGCAACAAATTTCATCGACGAAGGTCGATCTTCTTGTGGCGATGGTAGAGTACGAGAAAAATGGAAAAATACACTATGGTTTAGGCAGTCATTTTCTCTGTTTGGATATTGAGATGGAAGATAAAGTTCCTATCTACCTTCACCCTTCCAAATTTCATCCTCCAAGTGATCCAAACACCCCCCTCATTATGATAGGACCTGGCACAGGCGTTGCTCCCTACAGAGGTTTTTTGCAAGAAAGAACGCAGCAGCGCTCAAAAAACTGGCTCTTTTTTGGAGAGCAAACACGAGCAAATGATTTTTATTATGAAGATTTTCTAACTGAACTAGAAAAAAAAGGACAATTAAAACTAAGTCTGGCTTTTTCTCGAGATCAAGAAAAAAAAGTCTATGTCCAAGATCTGATGCAGGAGCAGTCGCAAGAACTCTATGACTGGATCATGCAAGGAGCTGCCATTTATGTTTGTGGTGATGCAAAACATATGGCAAAAGGAGTGAATGAAACTCTTCACGCAATTCTTGAGAAAGAAGGTCTAATGACAAAGGAAAAAGCCAAATCCTTTATCAAAGAAATGAAGAAATCAAATCGCTATTTTCTAGATGTGTATTGAAATTGGTCCAAAATTCTTAGAAAAATGACCTAACTGCATTGACTACAGCCTCTTCCGCAAGTGCTTTGCATGAGAGTAGAAATTCATAACCATATAAGGCTTTAATGCTTTGAGTAAATATAGCTACGAGAGAAATAGGCATAGGATCATTTTTTGATTAAAAAATACTTATTACAAAAATAAAAAAACTAGCCTGAACACACCTAAATTTTATTGCGCCGGCTTCATCATCGTAATCGTACAAAAACATTGCAAGCCTTCACCTCTACCAAAAGAGGTAAGGGCGTCACCTGTTGTAAAGGTCATGCCTACCTGATCAATATTTATTTTCAAAACATCTGCAATGCTTTGCCTCATCTCTCTGGATTTTTTCTGAAACATAGGTCTTTTTCCTTCAATGGAAAGGGCCACATTCACAATTTCATGATTACCAACTGAAAGTAGAGCTTTTTCTAAATAAATCCGACTATCTTCAATGTTTTTCTTATGGCAAAGATCGATTGCAATTTTACCAAGGATGGGTTCATGAGTAATCGATGTGATTGCATTACAAATTGCATGAAAAGCCACATCACCATCTGAATCTGCATCAAGCGGAGGTGTATCTTCAAAAACTATACCTGCTACAACACAACTGCCCTTGTTTTTTTCATCAAAGCGATGACTATCTTGCCCGATACCTGTTTTAAAGATTGGATGTTTCATCTTTGCCTCCAGCTGTTTCGTTTGCGTGCATTATTATTGAGGTGTGATTTTATGAAAAGCACTCCTTAGCACAAAGAATACCATCAAGACTCTTTTAGATATAACTCCTACCGAAAATCTATTTTAGCTGAAAACAATCGTTATTAATTGTTAAACTTTATGCCCAATAAAATTAAATAGAGGGAAAAATGGCAGCAATAGCAGCAAATACAGATGCAAACCCTATCACTATTTCAGTTGGTGAAGAAAGCTTCGAGATTAAACTAATCAAAGGGACAAATACATCAAAAATACTTGGAATTAGAACTTGCGAAAATGGAGATCGAAAAACCTATACCGTCATTGAATCAAGTCCAGCTGATACAGAATCAGATAAAAAATACATACTAGACAAAACACAAAAAAAAACTGCTGAAGCTGTGCTCAAAACTTTCAATGAACTTAAACTTGCAGCAACCGAAAACAAGCTGGTTGTCGTTCTAGCAACTCCAATTCGTTTTGAGATTTTGGAGTAAATCATTAAAAGAAAAACTTGCTTAACACTTTTTTTATAGATATCCTACATTGGTTTTAATCCAAAAGTGTTACGCATGGCAGCTGTAGAAACAACAAAACACACAGATTTTTGTGTTCCTCTTAACTTAATAATCACAAAACCCAACTCTCTTAAAGATGAAATTTTGTATTATTTAGAAACTTCAAACTTCAAAACCACTACGCTACTTGCTCTTTCTATAAAAATTCAAAGTAGTTGTGATTCACTGCCCAAAGAAGTTCAGGAAATCGCATGTCACTACTTTGTCACTGCAAGAAATCAAAATGAAACATCACTCAGATTATGTGCAAAAGCTTTCGAAGCTACAGAGAATTTACGTACGAAATTCAAATATGCCCATTTGAAATGGAGGGTCGTCCATTGGATCCAGAAGCACCTTTGAAAGTGCTTAGTAAATAATCCGATTCTTGAGTTGCGATGAGTATAGAAATATGACTGCCGCTTTATTTAACTATCTGCTATTTTGATGGAAACGAGCAGGAATCGAACTATGCAAAAAGAAATACTGAAAATCAAAGGTGGTACTCCTCTAAACGGATCTGTTAAAGCAGCTGGCGCAAAAAATGCGATTACAAAGATGCTAGTCGCATCTTTACTCTCCAATAAGAAATGTATCTTTTATAACGTTCCAAATATTACTGAAGTAGAAACTACGCTTTCTTTTTGCAGAGAAATCGGCATGGAGTTTTCTTGGGATAAAGAAAAAAAGATATTAGAAGTCATTACTAAAGAACTCTCCTCTACCTATATTCCTCAACGATTCTCAGGTGCAAATCGCATACCTATTTTGATGATTGGAGCGCTGCTTGGTCGTACTGATCAAGACATTATTGTTCCTATGGCAGGTGGCTGTAATATTGGCAAAAGACCCGTAAATTTCCATATTGACGCGCTTGAAAAACTTGGCGCTAATGTTGAATATCGAAAAATGAAAAATGAAGGTGCTTATTTTGCACAGGCGCATAATGGACTTGTTGGAACGCAAATCACTCTTCCCTATCCGTCTGTCGGCGCTACAGAAAATACCATTTTAGCAGCTTGCAGGGCTAAGGGAACAACTGTAATCGAAAACGCTGCCATTGAACCTGAAATCATTGATCTTATTTTATTTTTACAAAAGCTTGGTGTAAAAATTCATGTAGATGAAGGAAGAACCATTCATATATATGAAACCAATACCTTTTATGAAGTTGAGCATAGTGTCATTACAGATAGAATTGAAGTTGCCTCCCTTGCTATGGCTGCGATTAGCACTAAAGGAAAAGTATTTGTTGAAGGAGCAAAGCAACGAGACCTCGTTGTCTTTTTAAATAAACTGCGAGAAATAGGCGCGGGATTCACTGTAAAAGAAAATGGCATTTCATTTTTCTACGACAAACCACTGAGTGGCGGTATCCATGTAGAAACCAATGTGCACCCAGGATTTTTAACTGATTGGCTGCAGCCATTTGCTGTACTCTTAACGCAAGCAAAAGGATCTTCTGTTATCCATGAAACAGTCTATGAAAATAGATTCGGTTATGTAGAAACGCTTCTAGAAATGGGAGCTAACATGGAACTTTTCACTGATTGTCTAGGCGGAAAAACATGTCGATTTGCTCAAAAGGGTTATCGTCATAGTATGCTTGTAAAAGGAATTACTCCTCTCGTTGGCAAATCAATTGCCATTCCAGATCTGCGAGCTGGATTTGCGTATGTAATGGCCGCTTTAATTTCTAAAGATGAGAGCACGATCTCAAACCTTCACTTCATTGATCGTGGGTATGAGCATTTAGAAGAGAAGCTTCTGTCTTTAAATGCTAATATTGTAAGAGAAAAGATCCCAACAGCATCTTTGACAAAGGCAGCAAGTTAATCTATACTATCCCAAAAGGATAGTTATGAATTTAATAAAAAAACCACCTCTTTATAGAGAAATTCAAAAAAAGAATTTTACTGAATTAGAAAGGCTACTTGATTTTTTAGAGTTTGATAACAAAGCAAAATCATCTCTTTTAAAGTCTCATCACGCCTTTGTGTTAAACCTTCCGGTAAGACTTGCGCAAAAAATCCAAAAAAATTGTTTAGATGATCCCCTCTTTAAGCAATTTGTTCCAATGCCAGCAGAACTAGAAAAAGAAGAAGGCTTTTCTACAGATCCACTCGAAGAAGACTCTTTTTTATGCGCTCCCAAACTATTACAAAAATATGAAGGTAGAGCTTTACTTGTTACAACTTCTGCATGCGCAATGCATTGCAGGTATTGCTTTCGAAAAAACTACCCTTATGAAAAACAAACAGCCGGCAACTTTGACATTGAAGTTGATCGAATCGCAAAAGATGAGTCCATTCAAGAAGTGATTTTAAGTGGTGGTGACCCACTTTCTTTAAACAATGAGTCGCTGAGATTGCTTTTACACAAACTCTCCTATATTCCACATGTAAAACTGATTCGGTTTCACTCTAGATTCATAGTTGGCATCCCCGAACGAGTAGACAAAGAGTTTCTATCTATTTTAGAAGAGTCCCCTAAACAAATCATCTTCGTAACGCATATTAATCACCATTTAGAACTTGATGGAGATGTTTTCAGCGCATTAAAAAGCATCCAAAAACTAGGGATCCCAACCCTTAATCAATCTGTGCTATTGCAAGGTGTTAATGATAACTTCACAGCGCTAAAAACTTTGCATGAAATGCTTACTTATAGAGGAGTTATTCCATATTATCTCCATCAACTGGATCCCGTTGATGGAACCCAACACTTCCAAGTCAAAAAAGAAAAAGGACTGCAATTAATAGAAGAGTTAAAAGCATGTCAACCCGGTTACTCTGTGCCTAGATATGTGGAAGAACTTCCACATCAAAAAAACAAACTAGATGTTACATCCTAGGAAGGGTTTTTAATCCAAGAATAT
>JAJFMH010000036.1 GCA_021772245.1 Chlamydiota bacterium
GTGCTTTTATGAAAAAAATACTCGCTTCTACGCTTTTAGTCTTTCTTGTTGGTTTTTCCATTTATCAGGGAACAGTTTTGTTTAAAGTAATGAGAAAGAAAACACATAACGCTTACCACGTAGCTTCAATACCAGATAAGATAAAAAGTCATAAGCCAATAACTGTAGTTGTAATGTCGTATAACAACAAATCCTACTACCAGAAAAATCTCCAATCCATTCTTAAGCAAGATTATGATAATTACAGAGTTCTCTACATCGATGATTGTTCTTCAGATGGTATGAGTGATGAAATAGAAGAATATCTCGAAACGTGTGACATCGAAAAAAAAGTATCCTATCAATGCAACTCTCAAAATCGAGGTGCACTTGAAAATCTCTACCGAGCAGTCCATTCATGCTCTGATGAAGAAATCATTTGCGTTTTAGATGGGGATGATTTTTTCGCTCACGAAAAAGTACTTTCCCATCTTAATGGATACTATCAAAATGAAGATGTATGGTTGACTTACGGGAGTTACAAAACTTACCCCGAGAAAGAGCAGTGTAATTTCTCAGAGCCGATTTCGAATAAAATTCTGAGTGAGGGGAGCATTCGAAGAAAAAAGTTTATGACATCTCATTTGCGCAGTTTTTATGCGAGCCTTTTTAAGCAGATCAAATTGGAAGACTTATTACTTGATGGAAAATTTGCTCCCATGTGCTATGACATCGCTACCATGATTCCCATGGTAGAAATGGCTGCAAAGCATGCCTATTTTATTCCAGAAGTTCTGTATCTTTATAATCGGGAAAATGTTCTTTGTGATGATAAAAAGAATTTTAACCTGCAGCAGAATGTAGATAAGAGACTCAGAGAAAAAAGCTCTTATGTAGCTCTCAAAAAATCTCCCCAATCAAAGCATCTTGTTGATATTAAAGCAGATATTATTGCTTTTTCGTATGATAGGCCTTTGCAGTTATATGCTTTTTTAGAGTCAGCATGTAAGCATTTATCGCATGTAAATCAAATACATGTGCTCTATTTAGCAAGCTCTGATCAAATGGAAGAGGGGTATAAGCAAGTAAAGCAAGCATATCCAAATGTTTCGTTTATACTGCAAAACTATCAGAAAAGAAGGAAAGACTTTAAACCCAAACTGATGAGCATACTATCTTCTACTAAAGCATCTTATGTGGCTTTTGCAGTCGATGACATTATCGTAAAAAATTCTGTCGATTTGAAAAGTTGTATAGAATCTATGCAAAAAACTGGAGCTTATGGTTTTTATCTTAAAATGGGGTCTCAGATCAACTACAGCTACTTGCTGGATAAGCAAATGGATTTGCCTCAAATGATTTCTCTTGGAAAGGATCAATTTGCATGGCAGTTTTGCTCAGGATCAATTGATTGGAACTATCCTAACACTCTCGATATGACCCTGTATTCAAAAAAACAGCTGATTGAAGACTTTAATGGACTTTCATTTAATAACCCAAATGAGCTTGAAGCAAATTGGAATGAAATTGCTGACCTGCAAAAAACAGGGCTGTTTTTTGCTGATTCCAATGTAATCAATATTCCACTGAATTTAGTTCGTGAAAATGATTGGGATACTAAAAATATGTCAGTGGATGTGGAAGAGCTATTGCAGATTTTTATGGATGGAAAAAAAATTGACATCTCAGATGTGGAAGGCTTTCAAAATAATACAGTACATATGGAGTTTGACTTCGATTTCATCGAAAGGAATAGCGCATGATCAAAAAAGTTTTTCTGTTTGTATCCGTTTTGAGCCTAAGCATTTTTGCAAATGACAAAGGCAATGAGTTCGAGCATCTTTTAGGCAAAGATTTATCTGAATATGCATATTTAAAAAGCGATAGAGATATTGCTGCATTGAAAAAGTTTAAGGCTCTCTATATTCAAAATGTATCAGAGCAATTTAAAACATTTGGGGCGCATAAAATTCCAAAAATTGTTCATTTTATATGGCTTGGGCCTAAAAGCTTTCCCATTAAATCAATTCGCAACGTTCGCAAGTGGATAGATACACATCCTGATTGGACATTTAAATTTTGGACAGATAGAGCAAGAATTGCTCCACTTCCCAATATGCAAGTACACTTTGTCAAAGACTTCAAGTTTGATTTTTTAGAAAGTCATTACCTAGAGTCAACAAACTGGGGAGAGAAATCTGATATCTTGCGTTATGAAATTTTAAGAAAAGAGGGAGGGGTCTATTCTGATCATGACGCGGATTGTTTGCAGTCATTTGATCCCTTAAATATAGCATATGATCTTTATGCATGTTTAGAGGTGCCTCATAGCGGCGTTGATAATAGGTCTCTAACAGCTGGTATTGGAATCATTGGAGCTTGCAAGAATCATAAAGTAATCGATGGCTGTATACAATCGATTAAAGATAATTGGGAAATAATGAGTAAACGATTTCCAGGGAAGGATTCTTTTACAGCTGCTAGAAGAGTATCTCATCGATCCTATATTGCGATGACAAATTCTTTACTGGAAAACGTAAATCAAGATGGCAACACCGATATTGTTTTTCCAGCCGCCTACTTCTATCCCAAAGGAAATTTAAAACCCATTTATTCTTTCCATGAATATGGAACATCTTGGAATGATCTGATGCTCACTGAAAAGCAATCGAATGCTCTTTATCACATAAAAAAAATTGAAAAGAAAGAGAAGCAAATTATGCATTTACAGAAGCTGGGACTTTTGCTTCTTTTTCTCTCAGTCGCACTTGCTGTAGCTTTTATCAAAAGATCAAAACGAATTAAAAAGGAGTCGGTTGCATGAAAAAAACTTTTTTTACGCTTTTGGCTCTTTGCTTATTTGCCACTTTTACTGCCTGTAAAAAAAGGGAAGTTACTTCATCTTTAGATTCATTTGATACTTGGATGGGAAAAGGAAAAAAAGGATGGGAGTTTGTTGAAACAACAAAAGATCTAGAAATCTTAGAACGCTATAAAGCTATTTATGCTCTTGAAAAAGAGAGTGTTGAAGACGTTAACCGGATTCCTAAAGTGATTCATTTTATTTGGGTTGGGCCCAATGATTTTCCGAAAGAATCGATGAAAAATATTCGTTCTTGGGTCAAACACCACCCTGATTGGAAAATTAATTTTTGGACAGATAGAGAGCGGCTTTTACCACATCCTAATATGGAGCTAAAGCTTGTCCAAGACTTTACCTTTACAAAACTTGAAAATTGCTTCAAGGAGTCAGATAACTACGCTGAAAAGTCAGACCTTCTTCGCTACGAGATTTTACACAAAGAAGGCGGTCTATATGTAGATCATGATGTGGAGTGCTTTGCATCTTTTGACTCACTTCATAAAAACTATGATCTCTATTGCGGCATTGAGCCCTCTCATGAACCTCTGTATGATACATCGATATCTGTATGCAATAACATTATTGGTGTGATTCCAAATCACCCTATTTTGCAAAGTAGTATTGATATGGTTTTTGAGAAATGGGAAGAGATTGGAAAATCTTTTCCTGGAAAAGATAAAGAATCTATTATTTACCGCGTTTTTCACCGAAGCTTTAGAGCTTTTGACAATTCGGTGTATAACTTAGCTGGCATGACAGGTCTTCAAGATATGGTATTTCCAGCAGGCTATTTTAATACAATTGATGGCTCGCTTGGAAAGTACGCCAATCATCAGTACGCATCGACTTGGTTTAGTGATGAGACCAAATTCGAAAAAACGCTTCGAAGAAAATTATTTACGATAGCTAAAAAAAATAATCAGATCTTGCTTCTAAGCTCGGCCCTTATTCTTTTGCAGTTTTGTTTTATTATTTTCTTAGCAGCTACGTGGAAAAAAAACAGATTGCTATGAGTGAAGAGCTTTTTCAAGCAAATAGCCATGGCATTTTTCCCTATCCTGATGAATCGAGGGATTCTTTTTTGCATCGGATAATGCAAAGAAAGAAACTAGAGCAAGATCGCGAAGCCATCTTGCAAAGAGCTTATGGGGATAAACCATATACGATACTACAAGACTCTGAATGGGAAAGTACAACTCAAATCATGCAACATCATTTTGATGTGAACTTTATTTGGCCACTTTCAACTTTTTCAAAGGTTGGTCTTCGCTTTTATGAATTGGGAGCAACTTTTTCCTTTGAAGGAAATTGCATTTTGCAAATGAAGAAAAAGAAACTTTTTTCTTCATTGCATGAAGAGGTCTTACTCCATGAAGCAATTCATATTGCAAGACAAGATTTGAAAAGCCAAAAATACGAAGAGATTTTTGCATATAGTTTATCCAAAAGTTTTTTCCGTAAATTTTTTGGGCCTTTATTTCGCAAGCCTCAAGAATGCCTATTTTTTGTGTTTGGCGCTATTGTAGCCCCATGGCTTTACTATTATTTTGATGCCCCAATTTTGTTGATGCTCACTTATCTTTTGCCGCTTGCTTTTTTACAAGCGCGGCTTACGTTTACCAAAAAAAAACTAAGTAATTGTGAACGAAAACTTAAACTGTTGTATGGCAAAGACGCTAGAAAGGTGAGTTTTAGATTATTAGATGAGGAAATAGACTATTTTTCTAAAAGCTCTTTAGAAGTTATCACAACATATATTCACAAAAATACTTCTTCTCGTTGGAAACAGATTAGATGCTGTTATAACGATTAAATTTTACTCAAAATAAATAGTTTTTTTCATATGCTGATAAGTCTGCTCGTAAATTAATTTTATCTAGGAATATGATGTAATAATATTTCTTTGAATGCTACCTTGAAAAAAACAGGAGTTTCTATGAAGGGTCGCACTTTGAAATATTGTAAGTGGTTAATGGTTCTGGCTTTTGCAAATGCAATGGCAACAGATTTTGTATGGGATAATGCAAGTGGGGGAGATTGGGATACGGCTACCAATTGGGATTTAGATTCTGGATTTCCCAATGCTGATACTGATGAGGCCACAATCGATATTGATACATCATCTGATGTAACAGTAACAGGGACTAGAACAATTAGGCAATTACACTTAGATAACGCAGGTGGCACAACCCTATCAGGGGTTGGTCAACTTAATATCTTTTTAGATAACTCTCATACTCCCCAAATCGATGTTACAAGTATCAATGGTGATGGTAACCATACGATTAGTGTGGATATAGAAGTGCAAGCTGCAGCTCGTGATTTTCAAATTACAAACGACTCGACAGGTAGGCTTACTATTTCTTCTGTTATTTCATCGGCTGGTAGTGGTTTTAATAGGTTTGAAGTAAATGGCCCAGGGACAATTGAACTTTCTGGTATTAATACCTTTACAACTGGAAGCGGTTTTTTTGGAGTCGTTAATATTGATAACAACTCGCTGCTTGAATTAAACACAACTGGAGGCTTAGCAATTCCAAATCTTGAAGGGGGGTTGGGTAATAGCGTTCTACTTAATGATAATAGTACTCTTCGGTTATTACAAGCTGATCAGATAGGAACTCTAAATGAGATCTGCTTTAGTTCTTCTGGGACTTTGGATTTAAATGGATTTGATCAAACCATAGATACCCTAGAATTTAACGGTTTTTCTCCAGGCACTTATATTGTTACAACTGGTGCTGGTACGCTGCGGACAACTTCTGTTTCTATAGGCGGCTCAGAGCCTGCATCTATAACAGGAAACGTATCGCTTTATTCTGGAACTCCCAGTATATCAGCGGATGATGATCTAACTATAGAAAATGTAAACTGTGAAAGACCGAATTGTAATATTCGACCTAACGCTTCTACCATTGAAATTACAGGGGTTCTTTCTTCCACAACAACTACGAACTTTAATATCAGCAGAACTGGATTAACCGATATTGTTACTTTAAGTGGAGCTTCGGCAAATACTTACTCAGGAACAGTTACCGTGGATGATTGCTTGCTCAATTTAAATAAGACTGGAGTTACTGCCATCACTGGAAATTTAACTATAACTGGTTCTTCTGTCGCAACTGTAGTTGTACAGCAAGCAGGGCAGTTTGGAGGAAGTTCAGCAACAGGAACTGTTAGATTAGGTTCTTCTGGCGCCTCTGATGTAGACACTTTAGATATTACAGCGACTTCAGAGACAATTGGCGTTTTAAATTTCCGATCAGGGACTATTTCTCAGGGGGGGAATACCTTGTCGATAGCATCAACAGCCTCTACTTCCTTAACTATTTATGATAAAACGATATCAGGACCCATTAGTTTAATAAGCGCATCGGGTGGTGGAGTTCGGTTTAATGATGGAAATAATGGAACAGCGATTATTTCTGGCGCTTTTGATTTAGGTTCAGTTGTGCGAACCTTTAATATTGATAATGGTTCAGCGTCCACAGATATGAGACTATCGGGTCTTGTATCTGGTACGGGCGGCATTGCAAAATCAGGCGCTGGTCTTTTAGAGTTAAACGGCTCCGCATCTAATACCTACTCGGGCACTACATCTGTAAGCGCTGGTACCTTAGCGCTCAATATGTCATCGGGCGATGCCTTTGCATCCCCATCTGTAAGTGTCACAGGAGGAACTCTTAGACTAGATGGTTCTGATCAAATCCCAGATACAACTTCAGTATCTATTGATGGAGCAACGTTTGAACTTACAGGAACAATTACAGATACTATAAGTGGTCTGACGTTGGATGGAGCAACCTTTCTAAAGCAAGATGCATCAGGCGCAACTCTTACCTTTGCAAGTTCTACCCTGTCTAATAGTAATACATTTACAGCGTCTAATGGTACAGGTGTTTTAGAACTTTCTGGACCACTTGCGGGAACAGGTGGGATCGATATTACAGGAAGTGGTGTTACAAGATTTGCAGGAAGTAATGATAACACCTATACAGGAACAATTACGCCAACCTCTGGTGATTTACATTTGAGTAAGGGGTCAACAAATTTAGGATCATCTGGTCCCATTATGCTAACCAGCGCTACAGAAATTCAAATGTTAAGTAATGCTAATCAGGTGATCACATCTGATACACTCACGATTGGA
>JAJFMH010000037.1 GCA_021772245.1 Chlamydiota bacterium
CATGGAAAAGAATTGGTTTTAGAGCAAGAACAATTTTATAAGGACAAAATACTTATAAAATTATATTTATAATTATAAAAAGGGATTTATAATGAGCATAGTTATTTTAGGAGCGGGTGAATTAGGAAGCTATATGGCAAAAGCCCTATCCGATCAAAATAAACATGTTATATTAATTGACCGAGACGAAAATGCACTCGATAAATTCACTCAAAAAATTGACCTTGCAACCATCAAGGGTCTTGGAACTAGAACTAAAAATTTGCAACTTGCCTTAGAAGACAAGGCCGTACTTTTTATTGCAGTATCGGGTAGTGACGAAACCAATTTGGTTGCGTGTACAATTGCTAAAAAAATGGGCTACCCCAAAACAATTGCAAGAATTCGTGATATCTCATACCTAGATACAACAGATATAGATTTAAAAGAAATTTTTGACATTGATTATTTTATCTCTCCAGAGATCATTGTAGCGCATGACCTTTTTAGAAATGTCATCCACTCGGGCTCTATAAAAAGTGAAGGTTTTGGTCATGGAGCTTTACAAATGAGAACAATCACAATTCCTGAAAAATGGAAAGAGAGCTCTATGAAAGTGCAGGACTTCCCCTTTGATGGTGAGGCTTGTATAGGCTTTATTCTTCGAAAGACAGAGCCAGAAGAGCAGTTTCTGTTTCCTGAGCCTAATCAAACTATCCTGCCAAAAGATGAAGTTACCTTCTTTGCTAAAACGGATAAAATTGAAGAAGTCCTTACCTTTTTTGATATTGGAAATATTTCTGTAAAGTCGGCTGTAATTGTTGGGGGATCAGATATCGCCATTCACTTAGCTAAGATTTTAGAAGATCAAAAAATTTCCGTAAAAATTATCGAACACCGAGAAGAAAGGTGTCAGGTCCTTTCTAGAGAGCTTCCCTCAGCAACAGTTTTGCATCATGATGAAGCTGATATGAATTTCTTGTTAGAAGAAAAAATAAGTCGATCTGATGTTTTTATAGCTTGTAGCTCCTCTACTGAAAAAAACATCTTGGCAGCCTCACTTGCCCAAGATTCTGGATGTCGCGACGTTATAGCGCTAGTCTCAGACACGACTTATGATCATATGTTACAAAGGTTAAACATCCCCTATATCGTTTCTGAAAAAATCAGCATGACCAATCGAGTCCTATCCATTATCTCTGGTGATTCCTTAGTGTCTATGACCACTATCTATGAAGAAAGAGTAAAAGTGATTCTTTTTAAAGTTTCTAAAAACTCTAAAATGATTGGAAAAGCAAAAAAAGATATTCCCTTCAAGGAAACTGCCCACCTAATTGTAATTTTCAATAAGGAGCAAGTAGAGTTTGTGCATGAGCATACCCTAATTGAAGAGGGAGATCACTTACTTGTCTTATGCGCACCGATGGATGTAGAACCTACTATGCAGATGTTTTAAGGAAAATCATGTACTACCGAAGCATATTTTATTTACTCTCAAGGGTTTTTATTGGCTTTGCATGCATGCTGTTAATACCTTTAAGCGTTGCTATATACTTCGATTTTTTTGAGCCAGGACATACCCTTTTTCCAACAACGTACCTAAGTTTTATCTACACAATTGTAGTTACACTCATTCTCTCTCTTCTTTTTTCCCTCTTTGGAAAAAAAGAAGTCAATGTTTCGCTCCGAAAGGAGAGTATTTTGGTTGTTGTACTCATTTGGATTTTAACATCAGCTGTTGGGTCACTACCTTTTATCTTGTCTGGAAATATTCCATCTCCAGTAGACGCCTATTTTGAAACAGTCTCAGGTGTAACTACAACTGGCGCCTCAATCATCACCCCTAAAATGTATAATGAGCAAGGGAATGAAATCCAAAGAACCATAACAAAAGATATTTCTCAAACGATTGATTACCATTTTTATGGTACAATAGAACCTCTGTTTCACCCTGACACCAAAGAAATTATTGCAGAAGGCTTTGGCGCAATCCCAAGACCCATTTTATTTTGGAGAAGTTTTCTCCAATGGATTGGAGGCCTTGGAATTATCCTTACATTTATTACTGTTTTTCCATCTCTTGCGATTGGAGGTAAATTTCTTTTAGAAGCAGAAGGTAGCAAAAACTACTTAGAGGAGCTTACCCCAAGACTTAAAGACACTGCAAGTAGGCTCTGGAAGATCTACCTTTTCTTAACTCTTGCTGAAATCACGCTACTGTATACGACCAATACGAAAATGCCCCTTTTTGATTCTATTGCAGTTACGTTCTCTAATATTTCAACGGGTGGATTTAGTATTCACAATGCAAGTATTGCAGCGTATGACAGCTCTGTAACTGAATGGATTGTGATTTTTTTTATGATGTTTGGAGGAATCAATTTCTCTCTTTATTTTTTCATCGTAAAAAGAAAATTTTCTAAGGTTTTGCAACCAGAACTATTTTTCTTTCTCATCACGGCGATTTTTGCATCCACTTTAATTATCTTTAAACTTGTATTTGAATATGAAAGTGCACTCTCAACTCTCATTCGACATGGCGTTTTTCAGCTCGTTTCTTCTCTCACCTGTACAGGCTTTTTTACTGCAAACTATGATATCTGGCCAATGGGAGCGCAACTTGTAATGCTCTTTGCTATGTATATTGGAGGCATGTCAGGATCCACCTCTGGTGGAATCAAATGCTCACGCCATATTATTTTATTCAATGCAGTAAGACATAAAATCGAAAGGTTATTCAAACCAGAAGCAATTCGTAATCTTACTATCGGGAAAAAAGAAGTCTCTCCTTCTGTACTCTCAAGCACCTTTACTTTCTTTTGGGTCATTGTTGTAATGACAGCAATTGGTGTATTTCTTCTAACTTATGATGGCGTAGATTTAGCAACTTCATTTGGACTGATTGCAAGCGCGATTAATAACGTCGGGCTCTCTTTTAGAGCTGCAGGTCCCGAGTCTACCTGCGCATTTTTACCTACATTTTCTAAAATCGTTATGATTATCTGGATGTTTTTAGGAAGACTTGAGTTCTTCGCGATTCTGATGCTTTTTATACCCTCTTTTTGGAAAAGCACTTAAAGCCAAAGTTTTCACGCTATAATTTCTAATAGTTTAGCAACATGCCTATCTACTCTGCCAAACGTTTTAAGACTGAGCCGTATTTTTTATTAATTTCTTTCAGAGCTTTCGAAACATTTTTCTTATTTGGTTTTATATCAGTTGGCGTGAGTACTAAACTCATACCATCTGGTGTGGAAAGCTCTAGAGATGTATCTTCTGTAATACCTAAAAAATCTATGATCTCCTTCTCAATTTCAACTACATAGTGATTGCCACATTTAGATATCTTTTTTGTAATCATCTCTTTCTCAAAGCCTTGTCAGCTGCAGAAAAAACTGCATTGCTTCAATTAATTAGTTGGAAAAATCTCTTTCTCCAAGGTACCTTTCTCTGAAAGAACCTCGCCTTTCCACTGCGAAATATTTCGAGTATCCGATGAGAAGTTGGCGCCAACTATGACAATTTTTTTTCCTTTCTGAGTAAAAGGTAGGTAGTATTTTTTGTCATGTATTTGCTGCAGAGCCCGGCTTGCATCTCCATCAAGTTTGAGCTCCAAAATATATACTGTTTTCTGAAGCTCCAAAGCAACATCAATGCGACCAATATTGGTAGCTCTTTCTGCCATCGGATCAAATCCCATTCCATATAACATTGCAAGAAGCATTCCCTGATAGGTGCGCTCTTTTGCATCTACAAATAAATGATACGCAAAACTTGCAAAGCCAACTTCCACTTGCTTAAAAATAACCTCAGGTCTTTGATCTTCTAGCGCATCCACATACTCTTTCGATGCTTTTAGTTTAGGAATCTTTGCAAAGTTCTGTACAAGAGAATTGATAAAAGCGCTTCTAACCTCCTCGTTTGGTAATCCCAATCGATACCTCTTTGAAACGGGATTAAAGCTTTGGATCGTTAAATAGCCAGTCTGATACATCAACGCAGTGATATCGATATTATCCAGACAAGAAATATCCATAAGCTCCTCTTCAATCGCGCTCGATCCATCTAAAGAGACCATTGCATCTGAACGACTTTTAAGCTCTTCGATCAAAAATGAGGGAGTACCTGAGCTATACCAATAAGGTTTTGGCTTTTTGTTTTGCATGAATTTTAATGTGGAAAATGGATTGTACACACAGACTTCACCTTCAGAAAAACGGTATCCATTGTACCAAGTGCGAATTTCACAGATAATATCTTCATCTGAAACTTTTTTGCTATTGAGGGAGCTCTCCTGCGCTAAATCATGAATATAACTCTTAAAATTTGATCTTAGCTCATCTTCCGTATAACCCATTAAACCTGCATAGCGCGGATTCATTGTGATATCGTTTAGATTATTTGGACCTGAAAAAAGGGAAACCTGAGAAAATTTACTTACACCTGTCACAAATGTAAACTTCAGGTGTTCGTCCAAACTTTTAAGCACAGTAAAGAAATCCTTAAGGATTTCTTTATTTTCTAAAGCTACATCTAAATTTTTAAGTCTATTGATAATCGCATCGTCATATTCATCGACTAGAACAACGATTTTTTTCTTTGTCTTATTTGCGAGCTTTGTGATTAACGACTTCAAGCCTTCTTTGACATTTGGGGCATCAATTTGAATATCATGTGAAGATGCTCTTTCGATAAAACTGCGTTGCAAGCTTTCCTTAAATTCTATGGAAGAAGAATTTGTAATTTGTGAAAAATCAAAACGAAGTACTGGAAAGCTCTCCCAGTTATAATCTGACTTGTATATTTCAAGGCCTTCAAATAGATCCTTGTTACCTTTAAAAATTTCTTCAAGAGTATTTATAAAAAGGGATTTTCCAAATCTGCGTGGACGAGATATAAAGTAATGCTTTCCATCCCTTATTAGATCCAATGCATATGCAGTCTTATCGATATACATCTGCTTTTCTTTGAGGATCTCGACAATACTTTGCACTCCAATGGGAAGTTTTTTCATATCTGTAGTATTCCAACCATTATTATGAAAACCAACATAACCTATTTCACTTGAATTTACGAGTCAAAATCAGCGTTCAAATAAACTTTACGGTAATATATAAATATTATTGTTTTAAAAATAGAGCGTCCAACTTAATTTCTTGGTCAATAATATTTTGAAAATTTGCATTTTTCACACCACCAAATGGGGAAATTAGTGTCATAAATAGTGCTTTTTTTGTTTGAGCTTTTTCAGCAAAAAGTGTTTTTTTTCTAGTCACTTCATCTACATATGCTTTTGTAATTGCGTACTCATCTTGGCAAAATTTAATTTCACAAAGATTCACACATTGATCTGCTCGATCTATTACTAAGTCAATCTCTATTTCTTTTTTTCCATCCATCTCAAAGCTCCAATAAGTAGCTTGTGTATTTACTCCACCAATTTGCAGCGCTGATTTAATCTGTGATAAATGTTTCAAACATAGCGTCTCAAATGCAAAACCAGCCCAAGATTTAAAACTTTGTCCAGATTGTTTTTTTATCCAGTAATCTGGCTCTATACCTCTTAGTAATTCTGATTTTACATCTTCAATCCAACGAAGATAAAAAAGAGTGTATTCATCACTCAAGTAATAGTTAGAATTTTTACTTTTTTTACCAACCCGTGATAGCTTTGTAATAAATCCAGATTCTTCAAGTTCTTGCAAGACAATACTTGTGCGACCACTATTTGTAAGTTTTGCCTTTTCTAAAAGCTCGCTTCTTGACATTCCACGCCTTTTCTTTGCAAGGACCCTTATAATCTGTAGGTGCATTTCTGCTTTTTGAAAAAGCGAATGATATAGTTTATGAAACTCAGTTAAAAGAGGAGCTTGCGGAGTAAAACAAAGCATGTGAATATTTTGCGCAGCAGACAACCCTCTTTCCAAATAAGACAGGTATTTAGGAACTCCCCCTGTTACCATATATACTTCACAGATTTGCTTATCTGTCAGTAGAATTTCTCTCATTTGCAAATATTTGCGTGTTTCATACAGAGTAAATGGCAATAACCGAAGATGAGCACTTAGCCTCCCATATAACCCCCCTGTATTATTTACTACGTGATGTATCATCCAGGAAGCTGCCGATCCAGAAACTATTAAGAGTACATTTGGCATAGAAGAAAAATGACGATTCCAGGCGTAATCTACTGCCGATAAAAAGTCTGACTTACCACTTGAGAGCCATGGAAGTTCATCAAAAAAAAGAATCACTTTTTGTTTTCCTTCAATCATTTCAACTGCTTTCACTAATCGAGCAAAAGCATCTCTCCAATTTTTTGGAGTAGTACTCTCTTTAGCGCTATCAAAAAGCGCCTTAAATTCTGTATAGAAATTTGCAAGCTGATCTTTAGGACTACGATTGAAAGAGCCTGTAATTTCAAAAAAGACTCCTTTATTTCTAAAATAATTTCTTACAAGATAAGTCTTTCCGACTCTTCTTCTACCATAAACCGCCAAAAATTCCGCTCTTTCTGAACAAAATAATTTCTCTAGAAGTCTTTTCTCTTCTTCTCGACCAACAATTTTTTCGCTTTGTTTCATTTGGAAATCCTCAACTTATTTTCATATTAGGAAATAAGTCCATTTTTTGACATATATTTCCTAAAAATCACATATTTTTAGGAAATATCTGTAATTTTTATGTGAATTTTTCCTTATTTTAACGATTTTTAGGAAAAATCTCTTAAAATTAGATCTTTTCTTGGCTTTTCAAGGCAAAGGCAGGATAATTGCCCTATGATTTGTTATTATTTTGCTGTTACCACCACTCAAGAACTCGCAGAACATGAGCTGTTACAAAATGGCTTTATTGACCTGTATACCATACAAGAAGGCTCAAAGCTCTTTATTGGAGGGTTTCATGTTAAAACCATAACGCCCCCCTCTCAAAATGTCTCATTCCTCTCTAACCCAACAAATGATTGGGAAAACCAAGCAGCCTTATTCTCCCCCTCGATGAAAGATGGGCTTATTCAAATCTCCCTTAAAGACTATATCTCAAACATTCAGCTTTTTGACTCTACCACTACTAATTTGTCTCTAATTCCAGGTCAGGCATTTGGAGACCTCTCCCATGAGACCACCAAGCTGATGTTCAAGCTCTTTACACCAGATATTTGCAATAAAACAGTAGTCGATATCGGCTGCGGCTCAGGGATACTCTCACTTGCAGCAAAAGCACTCGGAGCAAAAAATGTCATAGGCATAGATATCGATCCTGAAGCCATCAATCTCTCTCAAAAAAATGCTCTCCAAAACGATCTAAAAGTCCAATATTTTGAAAAAATTCCAGAAGACATTTATTATCAAGGAGATGTAGCTTTTCTACTCAATATGCTTCCCCATGAGCAATCTGAGGTATTTAAAGCCTATCCCAAACTGCAAAATATGTCCGCAGACTGGATTATTTCTGGAATATTAGAAGAAAAGCTAGATGAATACCTATCCAACTGTTTATTAAAGACCTGTAACCCAGAAATCCATTCTTTGCATCCCTGGTGCGCCCTAAAGCTCTCACAAAACCTATAATTATTATATAAAATAATAATAAATATTTTATCCTATATTAATTAAATATAAAATATGCTACTATATTTATATAGGATAATAAAAATAGGTAAATAATATGGCTGGCTTACATTTTTACAACCCAGAGCATTTGGGTCAAAATACCAATCACGAGACCGGACAAACAAATTTCAATCAAGAAAACCATTATTTAAATGGCTTAAAGTCGATTGGACTCATTTTTTTAGGGGTGGCTTTTCCTCCATTTGGTGTTTATCTAATCTATAGACTTGCAACAAGAGTTGATGAAGTGGCAAACACTGTTTTAAATAACCAAAAATCAACTATAATTAGAGCAGAACTAATACCTACACTATTAAACCTAGATTCCTTTCATTACATAGATGAAGTAGAAACGGAATTTACAGATAAAATACATGAAAAAATCGATGAAAATAACCTTACGTCAGATAAAACTAGTTCCGAACAAAGTGTTACAGATATTGCACGTGCAATCGATTCTTTAATACCCGAAATTAAAGAATTTCTTATTGCGAAAACAAAAGTATATGAGGCCGAGACAGCGCAAAAAAATAATGTAAGACGCGCTAAAAATGGATCTTCATCATCTGGAACTCAGTCACGCTCCGGTTCTGTAACATCTGACCTTACAAGATCTACTTCAAGTGATTCATTATCCACTGTATCATCACCAAGTACTACAAACTCTACCCTCTCTGCGTTTTCTTCTACAGAATCAGTAGATCAATTGCAGTATTTAAACGAAGAGGAACTAACAAGCAGAAAAGCTGGATTAACAGAGTACTTAGAAGTAAACTTTTTTAATCATACTCTTGCAAGTAAAATTACAAGTGATATTTTTGCAGAAAGACCTCCTAAATCTGCAAAAAATTTGCTAAACATAATCTATGATCCAACATTAGATTTCAAGCCTAGCGAGTATTTTAAAACAATTGCTAAGTTCTTAGAAGGTTATGAAGCCTCTGCAAAAGCTCTGAAAACAGCTTATCTGCAAAAGGAAGCTAGATTAGAATTAGGAGAAAATCAAACTCAAATTGATGCATTTATGGCGCTGACTGCAATACGGACTTTCATCGAAAATAGTAGTTTTTTTCCACCCGTTACTCCTGACCCAATGGACCCAAGCGAAATATGGGTCACAAGCCGAAGTGTTGTAAACGATTACATAGGATCAAACGCCAAACGAATTGATGCAATTACCCTTCGCCCTGTGATTACAGAAGCAATTAGACACGTGCAAACGTCATAAGAATTCCAATAAAAAAGGCCCTCAAAAAGGGCCTTTTTGTTTTGAAAGGTAAGAGATTTACATCATCCCCATTCCAGGCATTCCGCCCATACCGCCCATTCCAGGCATTCCACCCATCGGAGCAGCATCACTTTTAGCCTCAGGCTTATCTGTAATCATACATGCGATTGTAATAAGTAGTCCTGAAATTGAAGATGCGTTCTTAAGAGCGCTTTTAGTTACTAGCACAGGATCAATAACACCCGCTTTAATCATATCAGTCATTTCTGATGTAAGACCGTTGTATCCCATATTTCCTTCTAATGCAAAGACCTTCTCAGCAATTAGATTACCTTGCTCACCACAATTGTCTGCAATTGCTGTAATGGGAGCAAAAGCTGCTTTGCGTACAATCTTCTGACCAATTGCTTCGTCGCCTTCTAACTTTAATTTATCAAGCTCTTTTACAGCTCGAAGAAGAGCAACGCCTCCACCTGGAACAATTCCTTCAAGAACAGCAGCTCTTGTTGCGTGAAGAGCATCTTCGACGCGCGCTTTTTTCTCATTTAGCTCAGCTTCAGTTACAGCTCCAACATTTACAACTGCAACTCCACCAGAAAGCTTTGCAAGCCTCTCTTCTAAGTTTTTCTTGTCATAGTCAGAAGTTGTTGTTTTGATTTCATTTTTGATTTGAGATGAACGTTTTGCAATTTGCTCTTTGTCTCCATCCCCATCTACAATTGTCGTAGCTTCTTTTTCGATAGACACTTTTTTAGCCGAGCCTAAAACTTCAACGCCTACTTCTTTAAGATCGAGTCCAATCTCTTCAGAGACAACAGTTGCTCCTGTTAAAATTGCAATGTCTTGTAAGATTGCTTTTCTTCGATCTCCAAAAGCTGGCGCCTTTACTGCGCAGATGTTAAGACCCGCTTTTAGCTTGTTTACAACAAGCGTTGCGAGAGCTTCGGAATCGATATCTTCCGCAATAATAAGAAGTGGCTTAGAGCCATTTGCTTCCATTGTCTTTTCTAAAAATGGAACAAGCTCTTGCGCTGATGACAATTTTTTATCTGTAATAAGAATTGAGGCATTTTCAAGTTCTGCGCTCATCTTCTCAGCATTTGTGACGAAATATGGTGACAAATACCCTTTGTCAAACTGCATGCCTTCTACGACATCTAAAGTAGTCTCGATTCCTTTTGCATCTCCAATCGATACTGTTCCATCTCTTCCGACTTTCTCCATTGCATTTGCAATAATAGAACCAATTTCAGGGTCATTATTTGCAGAAATTGTCGCGATTTGTTTGATCTCATCGTGACTTGTAACAGATTTTGCAAGCTTATCTAAAGCCTCTGTCATTGTTGCAACACTTTTTTCAATCCCTCTTTTGACAATCATTGGATTTGCGCCAGCAATTACATTTTTGATCCCTTCTTCATAGATGCATTTAGCAAGTACGATTGCAGTTGTTGTCCCATCACCTGCGATATCAGCTGTTTTAGAAGATGCTTCTTTTACAAGTTGCGCGCCTATATTTTCAAATTTGTCTTTGAGTACGATTTCTTTGGCAACAGTCACACCATCTTTGGTTGAAAGAGGCGCGCCAAATCCTTTATTAATAACAACATTTCGCCCTTTTGGACCAAGGGTTACAATAACAGCCCTTGCAAGAGTGTTAACCCCTTGTTGGATTGCCTTCAGCGCTTTTTCATTAAACTTTAACATTTTAGCCATGGGTATTACCTCCTTTTTATCGATTAGTTTATGACAGCTAGTATATCATCTTCAGACAGAATCAAATATTCTGTATCTGATTCGTCCGTCTTTACTTCCACACCTGAATAAGAAGAGTAAAGAACTTTATCGCCAACTGAGACTTCCATGGGTATAATCTGCCCATTCTCATCTAGCTGCCCTCCACCTGCTGCTACAACATCTCCCTCTTTTGGTTTTTCTTGGGCAGAATCTGGCAAGATAATCCCACCATGCATTTTTTTTGCGCTGCTTCGCTTGATAAGAATCCGATTTCCTAGAGGCTTTACCTTACTAATCGACATATGTTTGTACTCCCTTTAGAAGAATAATTTGATGTTTTCGAAAGGATCCATCATAGCCTCCATTTCTCTTTTTGTCAATAAACAGTGCGCGTTTTTTAGCAGAAAAAACACTTGAGTGCTAAATGCAGAAAAAACTGTTACTTGTAACTAGGAAATAAATATTTTTTTCTCTTTTCTGAAAAAGTAATTACGCCTTCTTGCTGCATGGAAATCAGCTTCCAAGTGACATATTTTTCTTTTTCTAAAAGGGGAAGAATATGCTCTGATCCAGAAGTTTTTATAAAAAGTTCTTGTTGTTTTTTGGATACTTTTGAAAGTGCCTGCTTAAATTCTTTGGGATAAAGGCTTTTTAAAATTCCCAAAATGGCAGAGCAAGTTTTGAATGGATAATACTCTGTTGGGTCTGTGATCTGAAGAAGCACTCCCTGACAATTTTTTGCTTTGTAGGAACCATAAAAAGGTTTGAAGTGAATGGGAAGGAATTTGATACCACTAAGTTTTAGATCATTTAAACTTTTTGCATATTTGTCAGCATCAATCCAGGTCGATCCGATTATTTTAAATGGAAGAGTGTACCCAACTCCTATATTTACCATTCCAAGCTCCCCGATTAAACCTGTAGTAGCATAATACATTGCAGTGTCAGGCTCTGGAATATGAGGACTTGTCGGAACCCAAGGGAGTTTTGTCTCCTTAAAACTCATCTTCCGATTCCAACCTTTCATCTGAATAACTTTGAGTTTACAACCGACTTTGTATTCATGATTAAAAAAATGTGCGAGCTCTCCGATTGTCATTCCATGTATATAGGGAACATTCACATACCCCAGAAAAGATCTACTTGGAAGATTAAGAAGTGGTCCATCCACAATCGACCCATTAATGGGATTTGGTCGATCCAAAACAAGGACTTCTTTCTTATATTTAGCCGCCTCTTCCATCATATAAAATAGACTTGCGGCATATGTGTAAGATCTTACTCCTAAATCTTGAATATCAAATATAATCAAGTCGATATTTTTGAGCATATTTTCTGTCGGTCTTTTATGAGCTCCATGCAAACTAAATACTGGTATTCCATCTGCAGTTTTATCATGTTTAATTTTTTCAGCAGCATGCCCCACGCCTGTAATACCATGTTCTGGAGCAAAAAGGGCTTTGATTTTGTAGTGCTTACCATGTTGCTTAAAAAGAGAAATTGTGGATTCAAACTGAGAATTAACCCCTGTCTGATTGGTTAAGATTCCAATATTTTTTCCATTAATGTATTTGATGTTTTCTGGTTCAAAAACTAAATCAAGCCCAACTTGTACTTTTGCAAAAAGTGATGCAGAAACAAAAAATAGAAAAAACAAGTATTTATACATAAAAAAATGAACCACTTATTTGATTAACCTCATGTGAGCTTAAGAAAAACGTGCAAATATAGCTACTGTGAATGTTTGTGAAAAACATTCACAATCGCCTCGCCCTCAAAACAGTAATATGTTATACAGGGCCGTAGTTTTTTATAGGGAGAAACTACCGCGTGAATCAAGCAGAAACAACTTCTTATTTATCCTCAGCTTCTAAACTTTTAGAAGACGTTTCGATGCACCATCTTCGTGAGGAAAAAGCGATTGCTTTTGCAGAGAATACAGCAAGTGTCATTGCAAAGCAAATGACCAAAGAAGAAGTGCAACTACAATCCTACCTACACGCTATCTGCGCTGATCCAATTGGAATATACTGCCTTACTTCCATTCACGACCAAGCCTTCCGACCCAAAAACTCAAAAAAAATCGCTGAACACATTCGATACTTACTGAACCTTTGCTCTGTTCCAAAACACCTCTCTCTTTTAAAGCAGTTTCAGTTTTTTCTTTTCAGACATTTGCATGTGTCTTTAGAAAGTATGCAAGTCCCTTATTTGTTTCGTAAACAAAGTCCGAATCTATTTGCTGACAAAGGAACTTTGCAAAAAGAATTAGATTCTTGCCTAGAAAAAAACATCTATGCACGGATTGAAAAAAATCAAGATTTTTCACTTGGAAAAAAACAGGGCCTAAAAAGAGTCACAGAATATATAGCACTGCTGAGCCAAAAACACATTCGATCTATATCCCTTTCTGTAAATGATCTTTTTGCTCCCATTTCCCTTTATAGCCATGACGATACCTTTCATTTCTTGGAGGTTTCATTAAAAGCTATTTTTAACGCTGCAATGGAAAATACTTTCTTAGACCTTGAAGGGAATAAGTATCCCAAAACAGTGAATTTACTCATATGTGATTCCAAGGTATTAGAAATTTCGAAAGATCTCATTTTTCAAATCCTTGAGAAAAAAGAATTTGATCACTTCCCACTAACCGTTACTCTCAGCGCTGCGTTCCCTGTATCTCATTCACTTCAAAAAGAGTTCTTATCTTTTTCACGGAAAAGAATAGCGCAAGAAAAAGAAAAACTCGAATTACGTTTAATCAGAGGAAAAAACATTCCTAAAGAAGTTGTTTCCTCCTCTCTTACGAACAATCACTTTTTTCCCTTTATGAAAAAAAGTGAAATCGATGCAAATTTTAAGAAAATGGCGAGCTACTCATTAAGTGCTGACCAAGCACCTGCTATGCCACTTACCATTGTCACGCACAATCTTTTCGATATTGGATACTTAACTGAAGTCGCTCGTGAAAATAAATCCCTAGACTACCTTACCCTCGAATGCGCTTTTCCCTTTGGTATCCCGATCCAACGAGCAATTGCAGATCTCTCTATAAAATTTGCAACAACAGTGCATTTTACAGATAAAAAATATTATCACTTTGCCTTTGGCGCATATCTTAGAACGCTTAGTGAAAAAGAAACATCAGACATGGAACTTTTTAATCTTAATCCACAAAGCGAATCTTTTGAAACAAGTCAGCGCCTTTTTTCAAAAAGCATAAAAAGCATGCCTTTGATCACAGAGCACCAAAAAACAACAAGTGATACTGCCTCAATTACTGTGGATGATCCCTTTACAAATGAGACGGACACTCTTTTCCGTCTTGCCGAAAAAAGAAAATGGGGAAGTGAAATCTGCAATCAATGGAAGGAGAAAATTTTTAGAGATGTCCCCTTATCCATTGGGAAAAAATTGATTGAGAGCGGCGAGTCATTCGCGATAAAAAAAGATCCCCTTCGACCAAGTAGCAACTTATATCAATACCGCGTCGCAAACGAGGCTGAAATCGATGAAGCAATCTTCTATGCGCAGAAAGGAAAGAAAAAATGGACTTCATTAACTCCAGAAGAGCGATCATCGATTTTACACCCACTTGCTCAAAAACTTCGAGATAGCAGATCTGACATGATTGGAATCTTAATGTCAGATTCTGGAAAAACCATTGAAGCATCAGATCGTGAAGTTACAGATAGCATTGATTTTTGTGAGCACCTCTTTCGAAATTATCGAAGATGGACAGCAATGCAAGATGTAAAATGGACACCACTTGGAATTGTTGCAATATTTTCCTCTAAGGAATCTCCTCTTGCTCATACTATTTGTGATATTTTTGCATCTCTAATTACAGGCAATGTTGTACTTCTTTCACCGCCGAAAGAACTAACTCTATTAGCGCTCTATATTGCAAAGATGTTTTGGGAAATAAATATCCCAAGAGAAGTTTTACAATTTATCCCTGTATCCTCTTCCAAAGATCTAGAAAAAATCTCTGAAATCAATGCCTTAGTTTATAGCGATCAGGTGAATGCTCCACTTGCAAAGAGCTGCGCTCTAATTACGAATTTTTCTGATCAAGCCCCAGCTGTAAAAGACTTACTCTACTCTTCATTTACTCATAGTGGACAAAAAAAATGTACAGTTGGTCTTGCCATAATCGAAAAAGAAATTTTTGACTCTAAGCCGTTTCAAAATTTATTAGAATCTGCTGCAAGTAGTATTGCAACAGGCTCAGGACATGATGCCAAATGCCGCGTTACACCACTTTTATCTCCACTAAATCCTGCGCAAGAACTTGCTATGAAAGAGCTAGAGCCGCATGAAAAATGGTTATTGAAGCCGGTTCAAGATTCTCAAAACCCAAATCTTTGGTCACCTGGTATTAAATTTGGCATCCAAAAAGGGGGATTCTTACATCAAAATGCTATTTTTGCACCTCTACTTGGGATTATGAGAGCTGAAAATTTTGAACATGCTATTGAGCTTGCAAATAGCAGTTCATACCGAGAAACACTCACATTATTTTCTTTAAATCCAAAAGAACAAATCTACTTTGAAAGATATGCAAAGGCAGATCACCTTTTTATTAATAAGAGCTCTGTAAGGCCAAGAGTAGAGAGGCAACCCTCTCGAGGCGCCCTTATTACACCTCAAAATAAATCTCTTAAAAGAGGATGGACCAACTACCTTCTTCCTTTCATGACTACTGAAGAAATTGATATTCCTAAAGAAAAACATCCTGTGAATACTCGTGTAAATCACCTTTCTAAGCTCTTAGAAACATTTGATTTTTCTGCCCAGGAACTGGGCATTTGGTATGCAAGCATCGCAAGTTATGCCTACTTCTGGCAAAAACTCAAACGTAAAGAGGACTCAACCAAAATTATAGGAGAAGACAACCTCAAACAATGCCTTCCAAAATCAGGGATGTGTCTTCGCATTACAAAAAACGACAACCCCCTAGATTTTATGAGAGTGTTTGCACTCTGTTTAACTATTGATGCAACTCTTTTTGTCAGTATTGCTCCAAATTCTTTCGACATTTCTCAAATGTCTTCCATGCTTCCACAGTTTGCTTTTGTAGAAGAGAAGCACACTTCTTTTATTGAAAAAATTGAATCAAGAAATCTAAGCATGATAAGATTCCTATCAGATCAACCAGATCTACCAAAGGAACTCCCCGCAATTACAGATCCAGTGCTATCAAATGGTCGCATTGAAATCATGCATTACGTAAAAGAGGTAAGCATTTCTATTCGCTATGATCGATTTGGGAACCTTGGACTTCGAGATAAAGAGCTCCGCAAACCTCTTTTTTCTTAACGTTTTCTACTTCCCTTGCTATAGTTCGATCTTTTGACGGTTAGCAAATGCAAATGACACCTTTCTCTCTCAATCAAGCCCAAGAAGAAGCTGTAAAACACCTTGATGGTCCTATGCTTGTGATCGCTGGCGCAGGCTCTGGTAAAACAAGAGTTGTAACCCAACGAATTGCCCACCTTCTAGATGTTGGAGTTCCTGCATCAGAGATACTCGCTCTTACCTTTACTAATAAAGCTGCTGGGGAAATGAGAAGCCGTATTGCCTCCGCAACAAATAGTCACGTTTTATGTGCTACTTTTCATTCTCTTTGCGCAAGAATCCTTCGAGAGTCCATCCATCATTTTGGATACGAATCCCATTTTTCTATCTATGATACCCAAGATTGCAAAGCTCTTTTGAAAGACTGTTTAGCTATTCTTGGTATCAAAGAAAAAAGTTATGTTAAAGAGGCAGCTAATGCCATTTCAAATGCTAAAAATGATCTTATCTCACCTGAAAATGTCGAAGAAGATTATACCTCAAAATTGCAAGGCTCTTTGAAGTCTATCTATACTCTTTATCAGTCTAAGCTCAAAGAATATAACGCTCTAGACTTCGATGATTTGCTTTTTCTATGTGTAAAACTCTTTCAGACAAATGAAGAGGTTTTAAAAATCTATCAATCAAGATGGAACTTTATCTTGATTGATGAGTATCAAGATACCAATGAAGCCCAGTATACACTTACTAAATTACTATCTGCATCTCATAAAAATGTATTTGCTGTTGGCGACCCAGATCAGTCTATTTACTCCTGGAGAGGGGCAAACATCCAAAATATTCTAAACTTTGAGAAAGACTACCCATCCGCTAAAGTAATCCCCTTAGAGCAAAACTATCGTAGCACCAAGACGATTTTACAAGCGGCATCAGCGCTTATCGATCATAATGAGAGTCGCTATGAGAAAAAACTTTGGTCTGATCTAGAGCAGGGCGATCCGATCGGTTTTTATCTCGCAAGATCAGAAACCGAAGAAGCAGAGTTTGTAACCAAAAAAATTGCACATTATTCTAAAGACATCTCTTTAGATGAGTGCGTGATTTTTTACCGTACAAATTCGCAATCGCGAATTTTTGAAGATGCGCTAATGCGAAAAAACATCCCCTATAAAATTATTGGGGGCATTTCTTTCTATGAACGAAAAGAGATCAAAGATGTTTTAGCGTTTCTGCGATTAAGTCTTAGTAAAACAGACTTCCTTTCCTTTGCAAGGATTGTAAATATCCCAAAAAGAGGCATTGGAAAGACAACGCTTGCCAATATGGCAACAGCTGCAAGTAAACATCAGATCCCTATTCTTACTCTTTGTGAAAAGTTGATTCATGGAGAAATTACCGACATCAAGCTTTCCAAAAAACAAAAAGAAGGACTAGACAACTTCCTTTTCTTACTCAATGAAATTGAGCATCTGTATAAAAAGAATGCTTCTGTACATGAAATTATTGAAACAACGATTGAAAAATCTCAAATCCTAGATGTTTTAAAACTTGATAATGAAACCTTTGAGGACCGCAAATCAAACCTGGATGCGCTTATTGCAAAAGGCGTTGAATGGGGTGATGACAACCCAGATGGAACCCTTGTTTCTTTCTTAGAAGAGCTCTCTTTGCAATCTAAAGCAGAAGAAAATAATGAATACGTTGAAAAAGTAAAACTCATGACCCTTCATAATGGAAAGGGTCTAGAATTCACTCTTTCCTTTATCGTAGGTCTTGAAGAAGATCTTCTTCCCCATATCAACTCCAAAGATTCTATCGATCAGCTTGAAGAAGAAAGAAGACTTTGCTACGTAGGAATGACAAGAGCCAAAAAACATCTGTTTCTATCCGCCTCTACCTATAGACTCATTTGGGGTATCCCCAAAGTGATGACACCAAGTCGATTCATTAGTGAAATTCCAGAAGAGTACCTAGAATACCTTCATGTAAAAAAATCCTACCACGATGAATACACAGATGACTTTGATGATGAGAATGAATTTGAAGTTGGCACCACTGTATATCACAAGGACTTTGGTAAAGGTTCCATCAAAAAAATCTATAAAACCTCCCTTGGTCTTACCTTCGATGTCTATTTCTACGACCTCGATCAAATAAAATCTCTCGTAGAGCGGTTTGCAAAACTCACTATTCTCTAAACCATTTGTAAATAAATCAAAAACAGCGCCTGTATTTTATATCCATAGTATCCATGTGCTAAGCCATCTATCAAAAGCGCTCCATACATTGATTCCCTTCTCAATTGATAAATATGTTGTTTTTGACTTTCTTTGTTCGTCAATTCACGTCCTTTAGCATAGCTCTTCTAGATAATAAATAATATTTTAAGAGTATGTTTTTCTGCTTTGTTTCTGATTGCACTCCCTTTGACCTGGAACCACCTCTTTTCATTAATTTTCAATCCCCTAACTCCTTGTTAAACGCGGTTGTATGAACATTTACAACTCCTCCTTTTCCTTAAGCTCAATTCTAGCCCTAACAGAAAAGGGGACATTATCACTTAATTTAAAGGGGACATTTTCATTAAACGCTTACAATTAATTTTATTATATAGAAATTAATTAGGACAATTTGTTATAATAATTATCATGATATTAAAACCAAAAAAAATGATAGATAGTATGGAAGCAGTTAATAATACAAATTTGACACCTGGGACTTCCACCTCAGTACCCATTCATAGTGACGGTGATGAACCAGTTCAACTTCTTCAACTTCCACCAGAACTTCTAGTAGAAATTCTACGAGGGCTTACACCTGAAGAGGTAATAACAATTACAGCAGTAAATAGAACTTTCAATGAGCTTGGAAATGATCATATACTTTGGAAAAAGCTTTTTGAGGCTCCTCCATTTGTAAAATATCCATTTGAGGAAGGGATGGTCTCAGCCATCAACAGTAAGGAAAATTATAAGCAATTTGTTATGAATGGAGTTGCTGAAAAAATTTCTGACGTATACGCCTCATTCACCCCATTGATTATAAATAGTTTTTTTGAAGATGAAGATCACTTTGCAGAAGTGACAACCCCATTAATACATAACGGTCCGCCTGACAAAGTCCGCTTACTTGATGACTTTCGTACATCGATCTTTCCTGAAGGAAAGTCTATTGTTATCGGAAAGGATCAGTTTGAAAGACCTTTTATTTCTCTTAAACTAAGAGTTACTTATAACAATGCAGACGAAATAATAAAAAAAGATTTTGTTATTATATTTTTTCAGCGCAGAGATAAGGATGATATGTGGTGTAGTTGGACTCGGAATAATCGTGACTTTGCTAATGCGACTTTTTATTGTGAGTTTAAGTTAGCCGATATATCAGTTGCAAATGATAAAGAACTTAAAAATGTTGTTTCAATAATTCAAGGTAACACCTTAGAAATAACTGAATTTGCCCGACCCGAAATAGAAATGTTCCAAATCTCTCTTGCTTAAATTTGTTATTAATAAATTTTTTATGCCTATACGTCAGGATATCTCCTGATGTATAGGCTTTTTATATAGGCCTAGTACCTCTAAAAATCTACCAAGCCCTACTCGTTTGGACAAGCAATAATAAATTTCTAACATCTGTTGCTACCCTCATTTAATTCAAGCTTATAGAAAACTAACAATAAATATCTTGGGCTTGAATTACTAAATTAAAATAATTAATTTCTTTATATTTAATTACGGTTAATTTAATTAAAAGGATAAGATTTAATTAAATTAATAGTAACAATAATGACAAATCCGATACTGAAGCAGAGCTTTTCTAATCGATTAGAGCAAAAGCTGATCCTAACGAAGCAAATGCAAAATGCATTTGAGGTTCTGCAAATGCAAACCCTTGATCTTAAATCCTATATCCAAAAGGAAGTAGATCAAAACCCCTTGCTTTTCTATGCTGAAAATCACTCAAGTGACAAAAAAGTCCCTCTTTCATGTCCTATACGTTCAACTATCGGGGCAAATATTGCCTCGCATTGTTCCCATTATGAACTCTTACTACAAGAAATTGGTATCGCTTTAGAATCAAAAGACAAAAAAATAGCGCAGATTTTAATGGGTAGTATGGATGAAAAAGGGTTTCTATCAGATTCTTTAGAAGATCTATCTGCTCTTTTTGAAATTCCACTAGCAAGACTTACAAAAGTAAAAGATCAGATTCAATCACTAATTCCCAATGGGTTACTCTGTCAAAATCTTCGGGAATCTCTTCTTTTTCAGCTGAGCACTCTTTCCAAAAAAACGTGCACTTCTTACAGAGTGATATCAGATTATTTCGAAGATTTACTCTCAAATAACTTTGGAAAATTGAGCAATGAGTTGCAAATACCGATTCCTACAATCAAGCAGGAGATCAAACAAGATTTAGGATCTCTTTGTTTCTATCCCCTATCTTCCTATCAAGAAGAAAGAGTTTGTCATATCATTCCAGATCTTTTCATTACGCAAGAAGACGACAAACTTGAAGTATCTCTCAACGATGAGTTCTCACCCAAACTTGAAATTCAAAAGAAGTATCTAGAAAAAGCTTATACCAGCAAAGAGGAGAAAAATTTTGTACAGGACTGTAATACAAGTGCTAAATGGCTATTCAAAACTCTCAATAGAAGAAACTCTATTTTACTTTCGATTGGAAAGTACCTAACAAACAAACAATACGATTATTTGCAAGGAAACACAGATCACTTAAAGCCCATCACAATGAGAGAGGTTGCAAGTGCCCTTGAGCTCAATGAATCAACGATTACAAGAGCTGTAAAAAACAAATATGTGTCATCACCAAAGGGAACTTTTCCCCTTCGAAAATTTTTTACAAGTGCGCTTATTAACAAAAGTGGAGAAAAAATCTCTAATAGCTGCGCAAAAGATCTTCTTATCAAGCTCATTCAACAGGAAGATAAAACATCACCATTAAGTGATGAGGCAATCTCTTCTCATCTACAAGAATATGGTATCCCATGCGCGCGAAGAACAATCGCCAAATACAGAAAGCAACTCAATATCCACCCTTCTAATAAACGCAAAATTTGGTAGTAACTAGAGAGGAAATTGTCCTGCTAAATATAGCGGATAATAATGCGTATTACCTATTTTGTTAGATTCCTTAGATATTGATAAAGGTCGTTTGCTAAAAACTACTTTATAAGGAGGCTGATATTTTTCACAGAACACTTGAAGACTTTTTGCTTTTGTATTTTTTTCAGATTTCACTTCCATTGGGATAACTTTGCCATTATCTTCTGTAAGAAATTCGACTTTGAATTTCTGCTCCTGCCAACTATATAATTGTCTATGAAGAATAGCTACAAGCTCTTGCGCAACAAAATTCTCTGCAAAGTATCCTTTATAACTCCCATAATCAGCGTCTAGGATAGCTTTTGCGGAAAGTTCGCTCATACATCCTAAAATTCCAACGTCGAACATAACAAGCTTAAAAAAATTTTCTCTCGCAAATCCTCGGAAAGGAAGCTTTCCAGAATTGACAATTGGAATTTTGATAATCATTCCCAGCTGCTCCAACCAATCAATTGCACCTGATAAACGATCATAGTGTGAAACGCCGGGAACAACTCCTCTAAATCGGTATCTTCTAATCGCTGCATTATGACTCCCTGAAAGTTGAGATGGTACGGAGTTAAAAACGCGATCTATGTGCATAGCATTTACTTTTCCAGCATGCTTCGCAATATCTGAGTAATATGCCTGAAGAAGATCTTTTTGCTTTTTTCGTACCATCAAAAAAGCTTCTAGAGGCTTGTTTCTATACTTGATGTATGTAGCTATACTATCTGGCAATCCACCTACGACAAAATACAGTTTTAATTGCTCCCATAAATGAAGATGCACCGCCTCTGGAAGAGTCTCTTTTGGAGTTAATTTCTCAAAAAAAGGTAATGATTTATCATCAATTGCGATCAGAAATTCTTCAAAGGTCATGGGTCTTAATGTTTCAAAAGTGACTTTACCCACTGGAAATGATCCCGAGTTAAGATGTAGTCCAAGCAAAGACCCAGCTGCACATAAATGCAACTTCGGACAATCCTCTTTAAAGTATTTCAAGCTAGTAAGTGCTCTTGGACATTCTTGTATTTCATCAAAAATTACCAAATCTTCTTCAATATTGATCGTAGAGCCGACTTGAAAACTAAGTTCACTAAGTATCCTTTCTGGTACAAGACTGCCTTCAAATATTTTTCTAAGTTCAGTAGTTTGCTCAAAGTTAAAGTAATGGTATTTAGGAAAATGCACTTTTCCAAACTCTTTGAGCAGGAATGTTTTTCCGACCTGCCTAACTCCTTTTAACAGAAGAGGTGCACGCGATTTATCCCTTTTCCAATCTAACAAACGCCTCATCATTTTTCGCTTCATTTGCAAATCCTTAATACTAGCCCTTTTACCCTCAATATAGCAAAAAAATGACATATTTGTCATTTTTTGCTATCTAAAAGTGACAAATATGTCATTTTTTAGCTATAAAAAGCAACCACAGCGCCAAAATAACTAAGCGCATAAGTATGTACTTAAATACTTGCTTGTGTTATCATAAAATAAAGTGGAGGAAATACAAAAATGGCTATAAATACAATCAGGATGTCAATTGACATAAAAAAACAAGATCACAGAAGATTAAAGATTCTTGCTGACTCACATGGTGTGACAATTAAGGAATTTGTTCTCAACACTCTTGATCCTGTTTTACATCCCCAAAAAAAACCTAATCAAGAAACACTTAAAGCAATGGATGATGCTCGAGTTGGAAAAACCATAAAAGCAAAGGATTTTGAAGACTTATGTGATAAATTAGGAATCTAATGCTTGCGCCAGAATATACCAATTCTTTCAAAAAGATTACTGCGTTTGTGTTTTAATCGCATCAAACCAACTTTTTAAAGCAATGGCATCAAACGAGCTTTTTTCAGATTTTTTAGATAGAATTGATGAATGCATACAACCTTTTTCATAAGCATGGATAGCATGACTCATATGCATACCATCTTTGATTTTATAGGGAGGCTTCAGAATTTCTTTTAAAGATGTAATCGACATTCCAAGTGATCTACTTGAGTTTTTAGGATGTATGATTAGAACTTCAGGAATAAAAAGCACATGTCTATTTCCAAGTTCGACAAGTGGCCTTAGAAACACCTTTAGTTTCTCAATAGAGAGCATATACTCCTGCAGAAGAGTTCTTTCTATATTGATTTCCTTAAATAGGCTTGCGTAGTATGTCTTGAAGGGGGATTCGATCCACGCTCCGTTATGAATTTTCTTTTTGGCTTGCAGTTTTTTGGGGTTAATTCGATCCCCTTCTTTTTTTAAACTTGGATAACTTAAAAACTGACTATAGGTAAGCCACACCTCTTGGTTTGCATAAACTTCGTTTAACTTCGTAAGCACATTCTCATGAGCAAACCAGTCGCCTCCATTTACCTGTACGATGACATCATCATCTAAACAACCATGTACAGTGTCATAGTATTCTTTGATTACACCATTTGCTGATCCCATATTTCGAAAATCTACTCGAACATCTTGCAAGGAGTTCTTTGCAAATTCTTGAATACCTTTAGAATTGGTATCTGAAAAATCATTGGTAATTACCTTAACCTCGTAGTCACCATAATCTTGGTCTGCAATCGAATGTAGCGTTGCAAGTACATCATCTTGACTTGAAAGAGACTGAATCACAATCACGAAGTGCTTGTTATCAACTTCTTTCGGATGGTTTTGATAGAAGTCCTCTCCTGTATAAAAACAAACCTGCTTCTTAGATTTTAGAATGCGATATTCAGTAATAATAAAAACTGGCAAAATTAAGATAATAAAAAAGAGAAAAAACTTCTGAAACGAACTAAGATTTCTTTTATGCATATTACCGCCAACCAAAAAACTACTTATTAATTGCAAAGTAGTTTAAATATAATTCAATGTCAAAGAAATTGTATTTAAACTACGAAAATCTAGTTTGATTTAATAAAACAAAAAACATGTTTTAACAAAAAAAAAGACCGCATTCCTGCGGCCTTTCTTCTTTTGAAAAGCTCAGATGTATTTAGAACTTGTATACGCCCTGAAGTGATACATTCTGATCTAAGCTATGACCACCCACTTCTGCTTCATAGCCAAGAGAGACAAGCTTATTGCCATTATCTGTAATGTATGTTCCCCTAATCCCTGGTGAAAATAGGGATCTATCTGGATTCATACCTTTCACTTTGAATGTGCAGTCTGTTCCCTTAAACTTGGCCTCGTAGTTGGCTCCAAAGAATCTCTCTTCTCTAATCCAGGATAACTTCCCATCAATTAGGAACTGCGCTTTGGCTTTGTTAATACATCTTGAAACGTTGATGCCAAGCTCTGATCTAAACATGCCATAGTCTGAGGAATCTACATCTAGATTGATACCAGAAGCGCCTGTCTCTTTAAAGCTTTGTTGGTATAGATACACAAAATCAAGGGATGCAAAAGGTTGAAATTCAAACTCCCATCGT
>JAJFMH010000038.1 GCA_021772245.1 Chlamydiota bacterium
TCTTAAGTTATGAAAATAACTTTGTACTCATCGCAATTACAATAGTATTTGTATTTATGCACTTTTTTCTTCAAAGCATCTCAAAAAAGCAACAAATACTCTTTTCGTTAAGAAACCTTACACTGATTATCGGTATGTTTGTTTTTACAAAATACTTTGCTCCAATGCCTCAGTTTACAACACCTGTATCGGGAAAAGCACACTTCACTTTAGAAAATTTCAAACGAAGTAACTCACCTTTCCACACCAGTTTTCAATTTCAAGGATTGATCACTAAATTTGAGCAGGATAATGGTATAATTTACCGAAACCTTCCCATTACCCTTTCCTTTTCTAAAAAAACTTTGCCGGAGCTTGCAAGTAAATACACATTAAAGAACGTAACGGTTCGTTCCATTCAAAATCATCGCTATTTGTTAGAAAAGGAAGAAGGTTTTAAATGTGTCCCTCAAAAAGGAATTTTAAATCTTCCTAAAATAAGATCACAAATCAAAAAGAGCATCAAAGAGTATATCTATAAAATGTACCCATCTAAAGAAGTGGCTGCATTTTTATCAGGTATTGCTACTGGAAACACAGAGAACCTACACCTCAAATTCCATTTTTCTAAAACAGGACTCTCCCACCTGCTAGCGATCTCAGGATTCCATTTTGCGCTGCTTTCTGTCTTTATCTCTTTTGTTTTTAGATTCTTTGTTCCAACAAGAGTTGAAGCTCTGCTTCAGATCTTACTCCTTGGAACATACTATTTATTGATTGGCTTTTCTCCATCCGTTTCAAGAGCTTTTATCGGTGTCGCAATTTTTTATATGGGAATGTTTTTAAAAAAGATGCCATCTGCAAAAAATGTATTTGGAGTAGCGCTGTTTTTTTCACTCCTATCAAGACCATCCATTGTATTTCATATTGGATTCCAATTAAGCTTTGCCGCAACTTTTGGCATCATCACCTATTACTCTAAATGCAATCGCTTCTTAGAGCGCTTCTTAGTTAGAAAGAAAATTGATGAGCTTTTACCCCTTCGATGGAAAAAGGGATTAATAGTCATAAGTTCATCACTTCTTAGAAAAGCTTTAGCCTTAAGTCTTGCAATCAACCTAACCACAACCCCTATTTTACTTTTCCATTTTCAACACATCCCTCTGATGTCTGTACTGTATAACCTCTTTTTTCCAGCTCTTATCGGAATCTTTTTATTTGTGTTTCTTTTTGGATCAGTGCTTTTCTTCATTCCAGCTCTATCGACTTTGATCCATACTTGTAATAACGGGATCATCGCAACTCTCCTGAACGTAGTCACTTTCAGACCCAGAGGGCTTGAATACTATCTTTTCTGCCCACCCTTTTTAAAGGATTTTTTATACGTATACTTTGTAATTCTTTTCATTTTTGATGCGGAGAAATCAAATAATATTCTTTTTCCTATAGAAAAAAACGCAAAAAAAATAATTACAAGTAATATTTAAACTAAAAAAATTAAATACACCACCTCAGTACACGACAAAAATATAGGCATAGACTTTTGCCTTTAAATTCAGACTCACATTTAGACTTAAATATGGAAAATATTTACTGAGAGCTACTCTATCAATGATTTTTTTCATCAAATTATTTTTTTTGTCGTGTAATAAGATAAACCACCGTTTTTATTAAAATTTTATAACAAAATATTTTCAACCTTGAATTTATTTTGCCTAACAAAGATCATTGTAAGCATGAGTAATTCAGCATCACTTTTGACACCTTCACAAACTCCCCCTAGGGATGATCCCCCTATGGAGAGTTATTTTCAGCCACTTTTCGAAACTATCGCTTTGGAGAGTCCTTTTGCCTGGCAAACTGAGAGTTTTCTACTGACAAGACTAATAATTTTTTTCCCCGATGGAATGAACCCCACCATTAGCTTTTATTCAACAAGAAAATCTAAGATTTTGGGATACGTTCCTATCCTAGGTACAATAATCGGAGTCAATAGAATTTTCGAAGGTTTTAAAGAACATGCATTGTTTAGCAATTCCCACTTACATTCATTAAGCCATCGCAGTCTTTTGTGGATAACAAGAGGTCTGATTGAGTGTATCCCAATTCTAGGTGGTATCATCTGTATTATAACTGACATTGTAGCCACACGAGTATATTCAAATCATCCGACACACTTGTCACTACCAGACGAAACTCCTTGTGGTTTTTGCCATACCTGCGAACTTTGTCAGTGCTAAAATGCAAACCAATCATTTTTCCAATTGCAATTAACAACAAAACAAATAATTTAATTTTATTTAAATAATTTATTTTTTTTACAAAAGATAATATAACATCGCAATAAAGGTATTTAAACACGCGAAAACCCATGAAAATCTTGCTCGAATCCTATTATTTGTTTTGGTTTGCATTCTACTCCTAAAGCTTTCTGGAAAATTGTACATTCCTTTTTCAAAAACCAATCATGACTTTGATAAAACTACTCTCTTTATTTTCAATGAAACTGATCATAACTTTGCCGTTAAAAATGGAATTGAACAAAAAAATTTACCTCCAGACCAAAGCCACATTTTTCGCTTAAATAAAGGAGAGCAAATACTTGTGGGAAATGAAATTATTTTTTTATACGAAGATGCTGGTTACTTAGACTGTGAAAAAGACACATTCGGGCAAGTATCACTGCTGGGAGGCTCCTTCCTCAAAAAATATAGGGTGCCTCCCAATATTGAGTTCCCAATGACAATTGTTCCACCTGGTAAAGGAGACCGAGATAACTCCCGACCTGCGACTCCTGAAGCTCTTTAATTTCCTTTATATTAGGAAAGGAGTTTGGTTTCCAATAAATAAAACTTTAGCTGGTTCGTTATTATTTCTGTTAACAATTTCCTCTATTTTTGATTGAAACAACTGTAATCCATGAGTATCTAAAACTACTACTTCATGTGTGTTATTTGTAAATGAACCCAAAGGAAATTCGCCTTCAGATTGAGAATCCAAAAATGTAGTAATCTGGTCATTAGTTCTACTAATTACAGTGTCATGCTCCTGTAGCAAGTGGCTATTCAAATAAAAACATGCCCCAAATATTCCGCCGTAAAATGCATTAAACATAAGAATTGTAAATAGAGGTGGCATTTCTAAGAAAACGCAAGCTACAATAAATGAAACGCTCAGCATGACACATGTTTCTATCAATGAATCTGCATATGGTCTAGAACTTGAAATCAATTTTTCAATTGAAGTCATCGAAATAGCATTTTTAAAAAATTTAAATTCATTATTGCCAGGATCATAGGTAAGGCACGTATATTCACGATAATGTGGAACACTCTGTAGGAATTGATTAACACAATCAGAAGAAAGATCATTTCGAAAAGTCAATGGAATATTATCTACTACAGGATAATTTTGTTGATTCAAAGAAACTATTGAATTTGACATTTTAACCTCAAATATAAAAACTAAGTTAATTTACATAATAATATAAAACAACTAAATTAAAAACAACTCGCCATTTCAAGTTTGAAGTGCACAGTTATATGATTTTTTTGAAAGATGATCAAATACCTCTATCGGTGTCTTAAAGTCTAACACTTTTCTAGGTCTATTATTAAGAAGATACTCTACCTTTTGAAGCTCATCATTGGATGCTCTATTATTTCAACGGTTGCTTTATGAAGAGTGCATGTGAAGGCCTTTCTGTCTTAATTTGATAGAGATTATGTTTATATTTTAGAACAGCGACTCCTGAAGAAATTAAAGCAGTTGACCTCACACTCAAAAAAATTCTAGATGTGCAAAAACAAAAGTTGAAGTAATAAAAATGTAACTTTGTTCCTATGAATTGATATTTCGATTGGCTAGAAATGTAAGATTTTCTATGATTGTCTGCGACTATGGCGGTCGTAGCTCAGTTGGTAGAGCGCCGGATTGTGATTCCGGTTGTCGCGGGTTCGAGCCCCGTCGATCGCCCTTCTTAATTCCCCTATAAATTTTTCAGTTTGTTATTGCTAAACGCCTCTTTTTTATGGTATGGGTAGAGTAGAAAAACTATTTTTATTCTCCTATGAAAAAAGACAAACCGACGCATTCTGAGACGAAAAAAGGCCTTCCTCATGAAGCCAAAGGGCTTTTCATTTTAACTGGGAGTCTGATTCTACTACTTTCCCTAATCAGTTTTCAAAATGGAATAGTTAAGGCAAATTATCTAGGCCTTATTGGTTACTCCCTTGCAATTGCCCTTGAGTATCTCTTTGGATATGGGGCCTATCTCTTTATTGGGTTTTTTGTTTGGCTTGGATGGAAACTTGTCTATGCCGATATGCCGCAAAATATCATTCAAAAGGGAATATACTTTTCACTCTGCGCACTTTCTCTTTGTATGCTGTTTAATCTGTATGCGGATACAAACATCCTGCAAAACCCCATTATTCAATCTCACATCTATTCCACAACATCTCTAACACCATATGGGCATGAAACCGTAAGATACTACCTAGGCGGCGCTCCTCTCTATCATTTATATAAAGACTTACCCTTTGTCAATCTACGTGGTCTGCTTAGTAATGTAGGCGTCGGACTCATTTTTTCATTTGGAGCAGCTGTAACATTCCTACTTTTCATTGAATTGAAAGTCAAAACAATTGTCACAGCGTTGAAAGCCTTCTTTGTGCATATCAACACATCATTTATCAAGCTTCTTAGGCACATAAAAGCAAAGCGAAATAAAAAACGAGTAACACCCATCGTAGAATCCCATGCAAGGTTTAGAAGAGAACAAACAATTGAAACCAGGCCTATTCCAATCTCAACTCTCAATGAGCTACTTCATTCACAAGGTGAAGAATCAACCAACCTGCCTCAGGAAAGTGTACAGGAAGAAGAAAGTTCGTTTGATGAAGACCAAATTCATATTGCAAAGGAAGAGCAGTTCAAACTCAAAGAAAAAAAAGCATATGCCCCCGAAAAGAAGGTTACCTCGATTGAGTACAAAAAATATAAACTCCCCTCTTTCATGAATCTTTCGAGCGCTAAAAAAGTAGATCAGCCTACCCTAAAACGAGATTTACAAAGGCAAGCGGCTGTATTAGAAGAGACTTTGCAAAGTTTTGGCATCGAAGCAAAGGTCGGTCAGATTAATTGCGGCCCAACCATTACATCTTTTGAAGTACATCCCCCAGTCGGTGTTAAAGTACAAAAAATCAAAGTTTTAGAAAATGATATTGCGCTGAACCTCCAGGCTAAAACTATTCGTATTATAGCTCCTATTCCTGGCAAAGCCGCAGTTGGTATTGAAATTCCTTCATTATTTCCACAAGCTGTTGGATTTAAAGAAATGCTTACAAAATATTTGCGATCTGAAAAACGATTAGAGATTCCCATTTTTCTGGGTAAAACTGTAAGTGGCGACGATGTTGTTTGTGATCTTACGAAAATGCCTCATTGTATAATTGCAGGCGCTACTGGATCTGGTAAGTCTGTATGTATTAATTCTATTGTACTATCTATTCTGATGACAGCTCGCCCAGATGAAGTGAAGCTACTTCTGATTGATCCAAAGAAAGTGGAACTTAGTGGTTATACAAGACTCCCACATATGATTGCACCTGTAATCACAGAAGCTCACGGATCATATGCCGCTTTGCAGTGGCTTGTGAAAGAAATGCAAAGACGCTATGAGCTATTAAAGTATTTGGGTCTACGTAACATCAAATCCTTTAATAAAAGAAAAAAAGACCTGTTAATGGAAAATGCCTATCATGAAGAAATTCCTGATAAAATGTCCTATATTGTCGCAATCATTGATGAATTTGCAGATTTAATGATGGCGTCTAGCTCTGATTTGGAAACACCTATTGCACGAATTGCACAAATGGCAAGAGCCGTTGGCATCCACCTAATCTTAGCAACGCAAAGACCTTCACGTGAAGTGATCACAGGACTTATTAAGGCAAACTTCCCTTGTCGCATTTCATTTAAAGTATCAAGCCGTGTAAATTCCCAAATTATTCTCGATGAAAATGGCGCTGAAACACTCCTTGGTAATGGAGACCTTCTCTTCTTACCTCCTGGAACCTCTTCTCTTGTTAGAGCGCAAGGCGCATTTATATCTGATGAAGATATTAACAGAGTGATTGGAAAAATTTCCATGCAGGCAAGCCCAAACTACTTAATTGAATCCTTTGATAATATGGCCTTTGAAGATGCATCTAACTCTTCTAAACCAAGGGATGATCTTTTTGAAAAAGCGTTGCTTACTGTTGCAAATTCTAAGAATGCATCGACAACTTTTTTGCAAAGAAAGTTAAAGATTGGCTATGCAAGAGCTGCCTCGCTTATGGATGAGCTAGAAGAGCGAAATATCATTGGGCCGCAAGAAGGATCTAAACCTCGACAAGTCTACCCTGAAAATGCACTTGCTGCGAAACTTGCCCTTGAGAAAAATGAATATTAAAGAGTGATTATGCCTAAACCCAAACTTCTTCTCGCAGATCACTCGATTGAAATTTTACAAACTATTACAAACGCCCCACTTGCAACTAAATACCAAATTGAGACTGTGCGAACAGGACCAGAGTGCCTTTCTAAGATACATGAGTTTAAGCCAGATCTAATCTACATGGATATGATGCTTCCACAAATGCATTCGATTGAGATTTTAAAAAAAATCAAGGAAGAACCGGAACTTAGTAAAATTGGAGTGATTATTGGATCCTTTCAAATAATGATCCAAAACTACCACTCTGTAATCGACAATGGCGCCGATTACTTTTTAGAAAAGCCCTTTGATCCCGACTTCTTTTTTTCTTTAGTAGAAAAATTTTTCGATAAAGCACTTGAACCGGTGCCATTTGCTCTGCATCATGCCTCTGAATCTGATATTTTAAGCTGCTACAACCCTATTGCATCAACACATAGCTCATACATCAGATTTTGGGGAACAAGAGGTTCTAACCCCGTTTCCGGCCCAGAATATGTCAAACATGGTGGCAACACATGTTCGCTGGAGGTTACCTATGAAGGTGAAACAGTGATTATTGATGCTGGTACAGGAATTAGGCAGCTTGGAGAAACCCTAGGTGAAAAAGATAAAATCAATCTTTTCATTGGTCACACGCATTGGGATCACATTACCGGAATCCCGTTCTTTAAACCTCTATATCAGAAAAACTGTGATGTAACCATTTGGTCACCGGTAGGATTTGAGCAAAGCACCAAAAAACTTTTTTCCAACATGCTCGCCTATGCTTATTTTCCTGTAAGGCTTGATGAAATGCATTCCAAGCTATCTTTTAAGGAGCTTCGTGACTCCAAACCTATCCATATTGGAAAAATTACTATTGAGACGCACTACACGAATCACCCAGGTCCAACCTTTGGGTTTAAAATTACAACGCCAAGTAAAAAAATTGGATACATTACCGATAATGAAATGTTGATTGGATTCCATGGAAACCCCAATGAAATCACTCTTGATCATCCAAAATTAAAACCACATTTGGATCTCATCGAATTTTTAAAAGATTGTGATACCGTTATTCATGAAGCCCAATACTTCCCTAGTGAGTATCACACAAAAGTCGGTTGGGGGCACTCATCTATTCCAAATGCAACAGCTCTAATCAAACATCTATCTTGCAAAGAATGGATCGTTACCCATCATGATCCAGCTCATAAAGATTATGATCTCCAAGTCAAAAATCAAGTGCATCAAGATGTCTTAAAGGAATGCAATATCGACTGCCTTTTTCAACTTGCGTATGATGGGCTAATCATTCCAATTTAAAAATAAATAGGATCACTTACCTTTTCTTGATATGCAATTGATACAGTCGGCATAGAGCTCTTTCTAGAAAGAAGTTCCTTTGTAATCATAAGAGCTTTATCAGGGTGGTTACACTCATCTGATAAATGCGCCAAATAAACATGTTGCAACTTGTCATGATGAAGATCTGAGATCAGTTTTGCGCACTCTTCATTGGATAGATGTCCTTGCCTTCCTAAAACTCTTTGTTTATACACATGAGGTCTAGAGCTTGCATACACCATTGATGGTTCATGATTCGACTCTAAATATAGATAGTTACAATTTTGCAGTTTTTTTTGAATTGATGTAGATACAAATCCAAGATCTGCGCAAATTCCAAGCTTTATTCCATCAAACTCAAATGTAAAACCTACAGGATCGAGCGTATCATGTTGTACGCTGAATGGATGAATCAATACATCCTTGTATTCAAAATCCTCTCCAGTAGAGAAAATCTTAAATGCAATATTTTGATCAATGACATCCGTAATTGCTTTTGCAGTTTCGGCGTTTGCAAAAACAGGAATCGAATGCCTTCTACAAAGTACATCCAGCCCTTTAATATGATCGCTATGTTCATGTGTTACAATTACAGCGTCAATCTCAGCAATATTTACATTGATTTCATCAAGGCGTTCCTTAAGCCTTGTGAAACTAATACCAGCATCAATTAAGAGTTTTGTTTTTTTAGTGCCAATATAAATAGCATTCCCTTTGGAACCAGACGCGAGTGGACAGAATCCATACATGAAAAAAACTCCTGCAAATTTATGCAGGGTTTTACCATGGAAAAAATATCAATGCAATAGAATTAGTATTCGCTCAACGCTTTGAGTCTTTTGTAGAGATCATCTCTTTGTGGAAGCCCTCTATCCTCTAATACCTTACAGTACGAAACAGGACAATTTTCTCCACCAAGACGCTCGATAGGCGCATCTAAATACTCGAATCCATCTTTGGCTATACTTGCCGCTACCTCCGCTCCAAAACCACCAAATAAAGCAGCTTCATGTGCAATAAGGCACTTACCAGTCTTTTGCACGGATGTTAGAATAGTATCCATATCAAGCGGGTTTAGAGTTCGAAGGTCAATAACTTCGATGCTAATCCCTTCTTTAGAAAGTTTATCAGCAACCTCAGATCCCATATAAGCCATCATACCCCAAGAGATTAAAGTTACATCTGTACCTTCCTTTACAATATTTGCTTTTCCAAGTGGTAAGATTGAATCCTCAGATGGCTCCTTAGATGCGCAGTACACTCTTTGTCGATAAAGCCCTTTATGCTCTAAAAAGATCACTGGATTTGGATCACGAATGGCAGCTTTTAATAAACGCTTTGCATCGGATGCGTTACTTGGAATAACCACTTTGATTCCGGGTGTATGGCAAAGGTATGCCTCTACGCTCTGAGAATGATACGGGCCCCCTTGAATGTATCCACCATAGGGCATACGTAGAACCACAGGACAATTCCACACACCATTAGATCGATAGTGGATACTTGATAGCTCATTTACAATCTGATTAACCGATGTCCACATGTAATCTGCAAATTGAATCTCTGCAACGGGTATAAAGCCACTCATGGATAGTCCAATACTCAACCCAACGATCGTAGATTCTGCTAAGGGAGTATTGAAACACCTTCTTTTTCCATACTTATCTGTTAAACCTGCTGTAATTCCAAATACGCCGCCCTTTCCAAAAGCCACGTCTTGTCCAAAAACGATGACTTTGTCATCTCTTGCCATTTCTTCATCGATTGCGTGGTTTAGAGCGTCTACCATAACTACAGTCTCGCCTTGCAAGTCATCATTTTTTTCTTCGACTACTGCGTCTTTGAAAACATGATCTAAAATCGTATCAGGATCTGGGAAAGGAACTTTGTCAGCTTCAACTGTCGCTTCGTCTATCTCTTGTTTGATTCGCTCTTTTATAGATGTAATCTCATCTAGAGTTAAAATTTCCTTCTCTTGCAAAAATGCTTCCATACGAGGAATAGGATCTTTGTCTTTTTCATCTTGAAGGTTCTTCTCAGACTTATATTTAGCTTGGTTATCAGAGCTACTATGAGGTCCAATTCTTGGAATCTTAGCAACAACAAGTGACGGTCCAATGCCACCTCTACCTTTTTTGATTGCATCTTCTAATGCAACTTGACACTCGTGATAATCACAACCATCAATGTCATAGATGGAGAGGCCTTCATAACCAGAAGCAAGTTTTGCTATCGAACCACCAGCTGTTTGATCTTTTACGGGGACAGAAATTGCCCAACCATTGTCTTGAATCACAAATATCACAGGCAATTTATGGATACACGCAAAGTTAAGCGCTTCGTGGAAATCACCTTGAGACGTTGATCCATCACCTCCAGATACATATACAACTTCATCTGTGTCGCGAAGTTTGGAAGATGCAGCGACGCCGACAGCTTGTAAAAATTGAGATCCAACCACACTTGACTGGCAAGGTATACGTAGATCCTTTTGAGAAAAATGCTCTGGCATCATCCTACCTGAAGAATGATTACCAATATCTCTTGCGAGGAAAGCGCCAATCATATCCTTGGGACTGCATCCAAGACCCACAGCAAAAGCTCTATCACGATAGTAAGGGAAGGCCCAATCTTTACCTGCTTGGAGAGATAAACCAGACATTACACCAATGAGTTCATGACCCATTGTATTTAAATGAAAAGTTCCACCTTTATTCTGGCGAACAAGTTTCATCATCTTTTCATCTAAAAGACGCGTCATCATCATTGCTTCGAAAGTCTTTTTACAAAACTCTTTATCGAAAGATTTTTCTTTCGATAACTTTAGAAGAGATTCTAACTGAATTGTACTTGTTGCCATAATTTAGCCTATTTTTTCTTTCCTTTATCCGTAGATTTAATTTGAGTGACTCTTTTAATTCCTGCCTTTTTCTTCTCTTTGATCATTTTTTGCATTTCCATCTTTTCAGACTTTTTACCAGGCATAAATCCTTTTGCAATCGCGGTAACCTTTCCACCCTTTTCTTTAGTAGTTTCATCTTCATTTGAACTTACTTTTCGATCACTTACTGCGCGAACCAAACTCTCATCTGCTCGCCCTAATCCTTCAGCCCCTTTGAGACGCTCTGATAATTGACTAAGCGATTCAAGCCTTCTTGATAAGCCTTCAAGTTTTGGATCAATTTTCATCCTTGATGATCCACGAAGACTTGCAATTAACTGCGCTTCTGTATCAAATTTTGCTGAGAATGTAACAGGTCCAGCAGAATACTCAGGTATGAATAGAAAGAGCCTGATTGATGCAGGTATTGTCACATATATATCTACCGTTAGTTGCGGCTCTGCTTCGACTTTAGCAACTTGCTTTGGAGGTCTTCCTCTTTTAGGTCTAGGATTCAGCGCTTCGTTGGAGTAATACGTTTTTGACTTAGTAACAACCGCGTTTCTTGAAGTCATTACATCTTTTGGAATGTTTTCATCAAAAAGATAACGTTTCAGTTTTTCAACAGCTGATGTTGCTAAATCTAAATCCTCCTCAAAAACAAACCGAATCTCTTGATTTCGAAGCCATTCGATGATACGAATTCTAGAACGCTCTTGATAGTAAGCTTGCCATTTTTCAAGTTCCGTTAAGTTGTCGTAGATAAACTCAACAAAATTCTCTCTAGCATCTTTCGAATGGATGATATCGAGCAATTTTTCTTTGGTATCAATATCATAGACTTTTTCATTTACGAAACCTTCCATAAATTTTTTGGTTTCGTAAAATGTCATTTTAGGAATCAGACAATACCTCTCTTTCGAGGAGGTAAGTTCTTTTTCTAGATTCGCTAAATCTTCTTCTGATTTATCTAGATCTGCAAAAAGCAAAAAGCCTTCAACACGATCAAAATAAAAGTCTCTTTCATCGTCCGATTTTGCAAAAGCTTCCAAAAGTCGGTGAAATTTCAAGATTAGGGGGTTTTGAGCTACAGGGGTAGTATTCTTCATAGTTAATTATTTCCTTACGCATGAGGTGATTGCCACCTATTTTAACAAAATCAAACGTTAAGAAGTAGCATATTTTTTCTTTTAAAAAAAGTGATATCACATAGGACATTCTCCTGAGGTTAATCTCTACTGACGATACTCATTTATTTATTAATCAAATCGATAAATTTCTCTAAACTACTTGTTTCCAGCAATATAACTTATTAAATTACCAGACATTAATTAAATTAATTATTTGTCCTAATAATTGATAAAATAATAATTTTCAGATATAATTAAGGAACGAAATAAGATTGATTTAAGGAAAATTGCATGTCATCTCAGGTTCCAAACCGTCTACCATCCACCCAAATTCCTCAAAATGAAGGAATTAGAGAAAGTGGTCTTTTCACAAGGTTATATCAGACATGCCAAGTAATTTATGAGATATTCATTAAGGACATCTCCTTTGTCATAACCTCAGCACTAAACTACCTCTATTATAAGTGGAATCCAAATATTTATGACCTAAACCCTGAACTTCCAACACTAGAGTTAGAATCAAATAGAGCTCGTATTGTGCTTATGCTGCCGGGCGACGGTGGAGGCCCCTTCTGTTTCTTGAACATAGCTCAAAGTCTCAGAGGAGCTGGCATCAACAACGTATATAGCATAGGACTTACGAGTACTGAAAACGATCCACTCCCCACACATGAAATTGAAGATAAAATCACCTTAATTAAAGAGCAATGTATGGCAATGGGAGCGCAAGGAATAGATGTAACACTGATTGGGCATTCTTCAGGAGCTATTTGCGCCGCTAAATATATTTGGAGTCGAGAGCTAGATCCTAATGTTGATATCAGTTCGTTTATAAATATTGCAGGGCGGATTAAATACCTAGACAATCCATTTCATTTCTTTTGCAATGACATCCGAGATGAAATTCACCATATTTATGAAAGAATAGAGTTATTTCCAAATCAAACACATTTGGTTACCATAAGAGGTAGTAGAGATGGTATTGTACCAGCTGGCTCTGTCCACGTGCCTGAGGCAAATTCTTCCCACACAGTCGAAGGATACGCTCATGGTGGTACATTAATTGCATCAGAGACGCAGTCGATTATAATTAATCAACTTACAAGCTAACCAAAAATCAGAGCTCCTTCAGATTATATACTGATGTTGTTAAAAAAATATTTTACGTTTTTTAACTCAATTCCAAAAATTAAAATACGAAAAACGATCCCATTTTTCTTTTTATTTTGTTATTCTTCTTCCATGCTTGATTAGGGAGAAAAACATGCTAGACATCCGACTCATAAGAGAAAATCAAAAAGAAATAGAAAAAAAACTACAAACGAAAGATCCAAAGGTATCTCTTTCTGCAATTGTAGAGCTCGATTCTAAACACCGTGCTCATCTAACTGAGGTTGAGGAACTCAAAGCTAAACGCAATAAAGTTTCTAAAGAAATCGGCCTAAAAAAGAGAAATCAAGAAGATGTTTCGGCTCTTATGGAAGAAATGACCGATGTCTCAGAACACATTACGCAAATAGATCATGAAGTTACAAAAATTGAGCATGAGCTCAAAGACAAACTATCCTACCTTCCTAACATTCCTTTTGATGGGATCAAAGTCTCTTTAGATCCAGCAGATAATGTAGAAATCTCCTCTTTTGGAAAAAAACGAGAGTTTGATTTTCCTTTTCTAAACCACTTAGAGCTCAATGAAAAACTAGATCTCTTTGATTTTAAAAGGGGCTCAAAAATTTCTGGAAGTGGATTCCCTATCTATAAAAATCTTGGCGCAAGGCTTGAATTTGCGCTTATCCAATATATGCTTGAAACACACATCAATAACGGATTTATGCAATGGATGGTTCCACACCTTACTAAACCTGAAACGATGTATGGCTCAGGCCAGCTTCCCAAATTTGATGATCAACAATTTAAGATCAAAGATGAGCACTATGATCTGTATATGATTCCAACTTCAGAAACGGTGCTCAATGGGCTTCATATGGATGAGATTCTCAAAGAAGATGAACTTCCTCTCAAATACGTCTGTTACACGCCTTGCTTCCGAAGAGAAGCTGGCGCAGCAGGTTCACAAGAAAGAGGGCTCATCAGAGTTCACCAGTTCAATAAAGTAGAGATGTTTTGCTTAACAACCCCAGAAGAAAGTAACACAACCTTTGACATGATGATGAAAAGCGCAGAAATGATTCTGCAGGGACTTGGATTGCATTATCGCAATATGCTACTTGTTACTGGAGACATGTCCTTCCAAGCTGCAAAAACAGTAGACATAGAGGTGTTTTTACCAGGACAAGATAGATACTACGAAGTTTCCTCCATATCTAACTGCACAGATTTTCAAGCTCGTAGATCTAAAATCAGATATAAGAATAATGATGGTAAAAATACATTCTTACATACCCTGAATGGATCTGGACTTGCAACATCGAGGCTTATGGTAGCCATTTTAGAAAATGGACAACAAAAAGACGGGTCTGTACTTATTCCAAAACCTTTGCAAAAGTATGTAGGAATAGATGTTATTAAGCCATTAGCTTAAAGCAATAAAAGTATTGTAGTTCTATACCATATTCATTCTTAGATGTTTCCTATCGCTCGAGCTCTCCAAATAGAGTCTTTAAATTTGATGGTTGACTGGGATCCAATAATCGATTTGTTTGCATCTTTCAGCAAGTTCAGACTTTGTGAGAGCTTGTTTTTTCATCTCTTTTGAATTTGAGACAATTGATTCACAATGTTGAGAATAGAATACATGTGGACTTTGAAGTTGAAAGGACGATTGAAAAAAACTTCGTGAAAAATGAAACGGATTGCTACAGATTTAATTGGAAGTGAAGAGTAAGGTAATCTTCTCAAAAATTTGATTTAGAAAACTCAACACTAAGCCATAGATATATGTAAAATAAGCTGTAATTCCATTTTGCGCCCCTTCCAATTGATTATTTCTGCGAACATCTTCAGAAGAATCTGGCAAATCACTTCTGATCTCTGCTAGACGTGGATCAAATTCAATTTCATCCACGACATCAATTATATCCTCTGTAGCATCTACTAGATTTTGAGTCAAAGTTTCAGGCTCTTCTAAATCAAGCTCAGGTTCGATTTCATCCACGACATCAATTATATCCTCTGTAGCATCTACTAGATTTTGAGTCAAAGTTTCAGGCATATATGTATTTACAGCCCAAAGTGACTTGAACAGCTCATAAAAGTTACCATTCTTAAGCTTCCCGCCGAGAACCCATGGATTATTAAATTTTGCACCCAAGAAATTCGACGAAAAATACGAACCCAATTCTGGAAAATGAATATGCTCAGAAAAACTTGCATTAACAAAACTACAACTAATAAAATTGCAATTAAATAATATACCAGAAATCAATGTGGCATTATCAAAATTAGTATTAAAAAAGGTACAGGCTTTATAAACGCCGTTTCAACTCTGAAGTGCACGAATATAAGACTTTTTTGAAAGGTGGTCAAATACCTCTATCGGAGTCCTATATTCTAACACTTTTCGGGGTCTATTGTTAAGAAGATCCTCTACTATTTGAAGTTCCTCATCTG
>JAJFMH010000039.1 GCA_021772245.1 Chlamydiota bacterium
TGGCAATACGGAAAAACTACACATGATTGACGTTTCTTTGATGATATTTTGAGCTGACATTATAACCTCCTTTTAAAAGGAGGTAAAGATTTCAAAATATCTTTCTACTGTCAAATCTTTTCTTCATGCAATTTCCCTGGACTATATGCATGGATAAAGCAACATGCTACCATCAATTAGATCCATCTTGATCTTATTAGCTTAATGGAAAAAACATTTATCACACCTTCATCCCAAGTTCTTCCTTCCAAAAAGCAAATCGCAAGTATGTATCGAGAGTTCTTGTAACATTGAGCTCTTCCAGCGCTCTATCTTTTAAAACTTTTTCATGAAATGGAAACTCTAGAAATACATCTTTTATCGTCTCTTCTATAAATGGATGCAGCTCATCCCTGGACTCAATAAGTGTTTCACACCAAAGCTCTTGTAAAAGCATGAAATAACTATTTACAAGGCCTGAATAGAGGTTATCCATATTTGGAGAGCACGGAAATACATGAAAAAGTTTTTCTTTATTTTCTAATAGAATTGGAAAAGCTGAAAAAATGATGTTTAAGTGATCGGCCCTTGTTATAACATCAATATTTATGTTGTCATTTGTTAAAAGTAAAAGCCTGTTAAATTCTTGTAAAAAAAAATTTGTGGGTTCATTTTGCACCAATGCTTCCAACAAAAAGGTTGTCTGAAAGTAAGAAACTTGCGGCACGATAAGATTTGCAACTGTTTGCAATAAAACAATATGTTTATCTAGTTCATCACCAATGTTACATGGAAGTGATGTCAGTTTCTCAACAATCAACTGTGCATTTTTAACATAAACATCCGTCTCAATTTTTTTTGATTCTAAAACATGTGTAAAGTTCAAGGTATAGGCAATTAAAACTAAATCGAAAAGAGATTCCACATGAACCTCTTTTTCAAGATTTTCTAATTGATTTATAAGTGTTTGCTCATCAGCCGCACCTCCAACATACGCCGCGTCCCTATTTTGAATACACACTTTGACCACATTCAAATCTGCGGTGCAGATGTCATATGTCATAACTTCCTTCAAGATAGCGTATAATGACTTCCTAAAAGATTGCTGCGCCAAGGATTCATCTAGATACGGATGAAGACCATTCTTACCTTTCACCATTCCACAATACACCTCCAGCTCAAACCTTGTTGCAACTATTTCTATAAACCCATCCCTATTAAAAGATGACTCAAGACTGATACCTGAGGAAGAAGAAGAAAATTGACGAAGGCCTAGTGGATTTACCATAAACACCTCAAAAAGTTGTAGCAATAAGAGAATGTTAAGTAAAATTTTAATTATATGCTAGAAATTATTAGAATTCTCTTTTTTCGGTTTAAGCATTTTAAATCCAAAAAACAGCAGCGGCAATGCGCAGATGCAGTATAAAAACCAAGCATACGAGTTCCACTGTAAAGTGAGCACTCCATCATCTGAAAGAAAAAATAAAAGCAAACCAAGTGTAAAAAGGTTTGTACCTAAACAAAGAAGCAAAATCGGCCAGATACCACTACTGTTATCAACTTCAATGTCTGCTGGCTCCTCAGCAGCGTTCGTAGCTTCGTCAGAGTCATGTTGATCCTGATAAAAATGCTGCTGGGCACTTGGTTGCACAGGTGTAAAAGAGTTAGATTCTTTTCTCTCATCCGGAATACCGACTCCTACTCTATTTCTAGAGGGATATGGAGGTGTATATAGAGAAGCAAGTGACTCTTGAGGAGATGCTGGGACCTCTCCCTCTTGTGTTTCTTGCTGCATTTGCAGCAAATCTGTACCACAAAAAGGGCAGTAAGTTGCATGGATCGATACATCGGAGTCACAACTCCAACAAGCTTTTTTTTTCTCTTTTTGTCTCATAATCTGCCTTGAAATACACCTATTTTTAGTTTACAAACTTAGGAAAAGAATACAAAGAAAAAGTGTTATCATATCTTAAAATATTCTTCCCAAATGCATCATTCTAATTTTTAGAGCCCATTTGAAGCTGCACCAAAATAAGAGCACTGGTTGTTAAAATTATTTCAGCATGTTAAAATCCTCCCAGCTGCAGTTCATTCAATCTAGGAGAGCTATAATGTCAAGTATCCAAAGCACAAATAATACACAAATTTTTTACACAAATGGCATCATTACATCTAAAAAAGAAGCTAAAAAATGCTGCAAAACAATAGAGGACATAACTGGTCAACCTGTTAGTCTTCATTACAACGATACTACTTCTTCGGAAAGAGTCATAGACATCTCTGTCAAACTTGTCGGCGGAACAATTTTACTAGCTATTGCAGTAAGCAATGAAAAGGAGTCTGATGAAAAGGTTCTTTTGGATACTGCTATTGGTTTGGGTGGAGCTATGCTGATAGGATCTGGACTTTATGACCTAGCTCAGTTACAAAATGACAAGAATGAATCTGCTGAAAAACTAGCTAATAGAGTAACTCGATATCTAGAGGTAGATTCAACAAGAAAAGCAACACTCGTATTTCATTCGCAAGGAGCAGATATTGGCCTTAGAGCTCTTCCACTCCTTAGATCCTTCAAAGACCGCATCGCGGTTATAACCATCGGTGGAATGGTTTCTATTCCAAACAAGCTTGCAAATAGAGTATGCAATTTCAAAATGAACGGCGATCCTGTTTCTTCTGTTGTTGCAAATATTTTAAGTCCATCTGATGTTAAAAAAATTTGTCAGTTAAATAATGATAGTTGGAATCCTATTGGATCCCATGACGCCACATATTATCTAACAAAAAAGCATGTACAAAACACTCTTCTCGAATTCACCAGTAAACAAGAGACTTTTCCTGATAGGAAAAGACCTGCATATCAACCAAAACTAAATAAATATGGCGTTTGCTACAAAGGTTAAATGTTGCACCACAAGCATAAGAAGAAAATTACTCAATTTACAAAGACTCTTTAATCAACATTTTTTTATTATCAAAATTATTTTTAAAAAAAATAAATTTACAGCTACTCGAAACTGCTTTACTTATATATTCTTTCTTACCTCTACGCATTTGAAATGATAGGATTTCAGATAAAAAAATGGCAAGATTTAGAAACTTCGGTTAAGATGGGCAATTATTATAGCCTAGATAAGGAGCCTTAGTAATGGCAAGTAAAAAAGAATTTGATATAGCTGTAATTGGAGCTGGACCTGGTGGTTACGTAGCTGCTATTAAAGCGACGCAATATGGAAAAAAAGTTGCACTTATTGAAAAAGGCCATCTTGGTGGAACTTGTTTAAATGTTGGATGTATTCCAACAAAGACACTGCTTGCAAATTCCTCTGTTCTCAAAAAAATTAAAGAAGCGTCTTTATTTGGAATTGATGTAGAAAACATCTCTATATCCTATGACAAAATGAAAGAGAGAAAAGATCAAGTAGTAAGTGGCATTCGATCAAGTCTTGAAGGCCTGATCAAGTCTAATCAGATTGAAATCATTTATGGACAGGCTGAGTTTACATCTCCGAAAGAATTAAAAGTTAAAGGTGAAAAAACTGAACTTATCAAAGCAGATAAAATCATCATTGCAACAGGATCTGAAGTTCTAGATATCAAAGCTTTCCCCTGTGATCATAAACAAATCATGAACTCAAGTTCTATTCTAGACATCACTACACTTCCAAAATCGCTAGCTGTTGTTGGTGGTGGTTATATTGGTTGCGAATTTGCATCTTTATTTGCAGAGCTTGGTGTTAAAGTTACTATCTTAGAAGCGCTTCCATCTATCATCCAAGCGCAAGGCCCCTCTCTAAGTTCCTTTCTTTCAAAATCATTTGAAAAGCAAGGCATAGAAATAAAAACAGAAGTTTTTGTAGAAAAAATTGATAAAGATCCATCTGGAGTTAAAGTTCATCTTAAAGGTGGAGAAACGGTCGATGCAGAAATGGCTCTTATATCTGTTGGCAGAAGGCTTAACACAGACGGTCTTAATCTGAATAAAGCTGGTCTTAGTACAACTGATCGAGGAGCAATTGAAGTAAACGATCAAATGGAAACAAGTGTCAAAGGCATATATGCAATTGGTGATGTTACAGGGATTGCAATGCTAGCCCACGTTGCCTCGCACCAAGGTGTTATTGCTGCAAATAACGCATGTATGCACACTTCTCACATTCATTATGAGGCTATTCCAGCTGTGATCTTTACCTCCCCTGAAATTGCTATGGTTGGTTTGGACAAGCAAGCGGCTGAAGAAAAAGGATACCAGGTATCGGTTGGTAAATTTCCTCTTATGGCGCTTGGCAAATCACAGGCTTCCATGGAAACAGATGGTTTCGTTGAGATAGTTGCCGATAAAGAAACAGGACAAATTCTTGGAGCGCAAATGATTGGTCATGAAGCCTCCATTATGATTTCTGAAATGACGGTAGCTGTTGCAAATGAGCTTACCCTTGAATGTATTACAGAAACAATTCATGCGCATCCAACGCTTAGTGAAGCGTGGCTAGAAGCTGCTCATATTGCGGAAGGCAATCCCATTCATTTCCCTCCAAAGAGATAATATGAAAAAC
>JAJFMH010000040.1 GCA_021772245.1 Chlamydiota bacterium
GCCTAGAGGACTAGAAATGGTCAATCGGGGGCAAAACAGCAGTAATTGCAACTATCAAGAAATTAAATCAGAAGCGTGGTAGCTTCTGAGCACTAGTTAATCGTGTTTTGTATAAGTTTGATTAACTTTTGTTGAGCGGTTGAAATTAGCCTCAAATCTCACAAGCTGATGCTTATTGCAAATCGTTAAGTAATTTCAAACACTAGTTAATATTCACGGTAAGCACTTAAAATCCAAACACTGAATTTATTTTAGGATAGAGATTGCCAGCGAAAAGACTTGTAAGAACTGCTTTTGTTAAGAATCACCCAGAGATGAAACGGCAGAGTGTACAAATCCATCTAGCTCTGGACCAGCCAAACTCACAAATTCATAATTATTCAAAGGAAATGTAGGTATTGTATCCTCTACAACATTTCCAGGGAAATTTGGAACAAGAGCTTCGGGAGATACGGCTAAAATACCTGGTATAAGATCTTCAATATCTGGTACTACTGCATCCGAATTTATTCTAATAGCCATATTCATCTCCTGACTTCTCAGAACCTGTACCCATCTGATTTACGAAAGCTTGCTGCACATTTTCAGCAAGTATAGCTAAATTAGGTACTGGGGGATCTGCTGGAAAATTAACATTATCCATAGCTTCTGGGCTAGGCATATGTTGAAATAGTAGCTCTCTGCCACCTATAACCACAGGAAGCGCTAGCAAATATGCTGGACCCACAGGATTTTCTGGAAAGTTATTATTATCTACTGGAGTGTTTGCAGGAGCTCCTGGATTAATTGCAGCCATAATAAAACCTATTATTAATATTAAGATAATGTAATTATAATTGAATTTAATTAAACTATCAACTTATATTTAAACTAAATTGTTTTTTTTCTGGATATAATGCTTGAAATTGGATAGAATTCCCTGCAAATAGAAGGATTTATGATGACAACAGATCAATTCAAAATATATGTTGATAGGCTGGATGAAGGAAAGGAAGAGAAAATAGAAATTTCTCCAGATATCTCATTTCTAGATTTAGCAGCAGATGAGCTTACTTTTGAGGAACCGATTCAGATTTCTGGAAAGACTTACATTTCAAATACCCATTTAATCATCCAACTACGTATAAACCTAGTTGCAAGGCAGCCTTGTTGCATCTGTAATGAACAAGCTCAGATCAATATCAATGTAAAGAACTTCTATTTAACAGAAGAAATAGCCAAAATATCAGGATCTGTATATGATTATAGGGAAAAATTACGGGAAGCAATTATTTTAGAAGTGCCTCAGTTTATAGAGTGCGGAGGTGATTGCCCCCAAAGAAAAGAGTTAAAGCAATATTTAGGGCAAAAGACAGAGGATTCTAAAAAACAAGAGTCCGATACTCAATTCCCCTTTTCCAATTTAGATATGCATTTGGAAGAGTAAGATTTTAGGAGAAAACAATGGCAGTACCACGTAATCGCAAATCAAATTCGAGAAAGCACACTAAAAGATCTCACATGGCAAAAGATGCGCTGCAGTTCAACTCGTGCAAAAATTGCCATAAACCAAGAATTCCTCATAGAGCTTGTTCTCATTGTGGATTCTACAATGGAAAGCAAGTTTTCAGTAAAGACGAAGCTTAAGATCTAGATGGCTAAAAGACTTCCTCTGATTGGGGTTGATCTTATGGGAGGCGATAGTTCGCCTCTTGAATTTATAAAGCCTTTGCTAGAATTAGCAGAAAAAAACCTGTCTAGGTTTAATCTATGCATTCTTGCAACAAGTCATTTTCTTAAAAAATTCAATGCTCTTGAAAAGGATTTTCCAAAAGTCTATCAAAATATTGTCTTGGAAGAGATTTCAGACGTAGTTACAATGGATGATCATCCTCTAACAGCTGCGCGACATAAGAAAAATTCGTCCATGAGTATTGGGATGAAAAAGCTCAAAGCTAAAAAACTAGATGCCTTTATTTCTATGGGAAACACAGGCGCCTTAGTTGCAAATGCGACTCTTTATTTATCTCCGCTGCAACAGGATGCAAAGCCTTGTCTTATGGCAACGCTGCCAACCAAGCTAAAATCGATGGTTGTTCTAGATGTAGGAGCGAATATTAATTGCAAAACTACTCATCTGATTCAATATGCAAAACTTGGCGCTACGTTTCAAAAAATGCAAGGAATAGAGAACCCAAAGGTAGCTCTTCTTAATATTGGTGAAGAAAAGGGTAAAGGAAGAGTTGAATTTCAAGAGACTTATCTAGAGTTGCAAAAATATGCAAAAAGCACAGGTTCTGATATCACCTTTTTGGGAAATATAGAAGGAACACAAGCTTTTGATGGTGAAATTGATGTACTTGTAACTGATGGTTTTTCTGGAAATATTTTTTTAAAAACGGCAGAGGGAATTGCGTCATTGATTCTGGACAGTCTCAAAAATCTAGATAATGAGGAATCTGCATCAATCAAGAAAAAATTTCAAGATGATACTTACCCAGGGGCGCTTCTTCTTGGATCTAATTCCATTGTAATCAAATGTCATGGTGGATCTTCGGCAAAAAATCTTTTGAACGCCGTGCTTGAATCTTGCTACTTAGTCGAAAAGGAGTTTATAACAGCACTTCAAAAAGAACTTATATCTCTGCCTTAGAGTAAATTACATTTTACTAGCAAAACAACTCCTTTTCCCTTAAGATACGCCTCTTAAGGCTCTTTTCAATTTATATCAAATTCCACAAACCTTTGGGCCTTGCTAATACTATTTTAGGAAATACGAATGAAAGAAATACTTTTAAACATCGAACCAAAAGAAAAACGCTTAGCCTTTTTGAAAGATGGCCAACTCAATGATATCATCTTGGAGCGAAAAAGCTCTGAGCCTATGACGGGTAACATTTACCTTGGTAAAGTCACAAATATCCTACACAACATCCAATCAGCATTCATTGACATTGGAGAAGGTGAAAACGGATTTATTCACATCTCAGACATCTTAGAAAACACCCAGAAATTTCAAGAGATGTTCGATATGGACTTTGATCTAAAATTAGATGAAAACAAGAAAAAAACAAAACAAGAAGAAACTGATATTACCAAGATCTTGAGAACAGGTCAAACGGTACTTGTACAAGTTGTGAAAGAGCCTATAGGATCAAAAGGCGCTAGACTAACATCCAATGTATCCATTGCAGGTAGATACTTGGTTCTTGTCCCCAACACATCACATAGAGGCGTATCCAAAAAAATCCAAGATCGACATGAAAGAGATCGCCTCAAAAAAACAATTAATGCTTTTGAATTACCCCAAGATATGGGCCTAATCTGTCGAACAGCAAGCATTGATGTTTCTACTGAAAAACTTATCGAAGAAACAAGAGAGTTACTCGATGAGTGGAGCGTTATTATCGAGAAATTTGAAAAGGCTTCCAAACCAACCTGTTTATTCCACGAGTCAAATCTTGCTAAAAAAGCTCTTCTAGATGCAGTTGATAAAAAGTACGATAGACTTCTTATCGATGATTTTTCAGTTTATAAAACTTGTAAACGCCTCTTTGATAAAAACTATAGCGAATCTCCCCTCAAACTGGAAATGTATAGAGACCTTACTCCCATGTTCGAGAGATTTAATATTGAAAATGAAATCGAAAAAGCCCTTCGAAGAAAAATTTGGCTTCCAAGTGGTGGATATCTCTATTTTGATCGAACAGAGGCGATGTATACCATCGATGTAAACTCAGGCCGTAGTGCTAAAAAAAATGTCGGCACAAACGTCGAAGAATCACTTGTAAAAATCAATATGGAAGCTGCCAAAGAAATAGCGCGCCAACTTCGCATCAGAAATATCGGTGGACTTGTTATCTGTGATTTTATTGATATGCGTTTTAGAAAAAACCAACGTAGAGTTTTAGAATTTCTAAAAGAGGCAATGAAAGACGACTCTGCAAAGTGCACAGTTCTTGGCATGAGTGAGTTTGGCCTCATTGAAATGACTCGGCAGAGAAATAGAGAATCATTGCATCAAACACTTTTTACCATGTGTCCTTATTGCAGTGGCAAGGGAATGATCAAAAATTTTGAAAGCTCTTCCATTGAGATTGAAAGAGTCCTTAAAAGCTTAATTCTAAGAAAAAGTCAATTTGCTCTCCAGTTAGTCTCTCATCCAGAGCTTGATAAATATTTAGATGCTGACTCTAAAGATCATTTATGCTCGATTGCAGCGAAACACAATGCTCACCTTGAATACCATACAGATGACAATCTGCATTTAAATGAGTTTGAGTTTCATTCTACGACAAGCAAGAAAAAAATAGAGTTCTAAGTTATGGCAAAAACTGTTTTTGAAGAAAAATTATTTGCTGATATTGCTAATGGCAGCCTTCCTGAAAAAATAGGATTAACCCTGCATGGTTTCTATACAAGTCATGCAAAGGTACTCCAGAAAAAAAACATTTCTCCAGATAAATTCACTCCCCTATTTCTCGGATATTTGGAAAATGTAAAACGGCAGTGCAAAACTCCCTTTTCTTTTGAACCCTATCACAAAAAAATCAGAAGCCCATACGACTATTACAAATTTGGAAATGACTTTATTGATCCCTTAATCGATCGAGAAAAGTCAACTCTTAATGGTATAGCTCAAATTGACAAGATTGATGAATACATCAAAAAAAAACATAATGTTGTTTTGTTTGCAAATCATCAAACTGAAGCAGACCCACAAGCTATCAGCTTGATGCTTGAAAAAGATTACCCCGAGCTTGCTGAAGAAATGATTTTTGTAGCTGGCGATAGAGTCGTAACTGATCCACTTGCCATTCCATTTAGCATGGGCAGGAACCTTCTTTGTATTTATTCAAAAAATTATATCGATAATCCACCGGAGCAAAAAGCTACAAAACAACAACACAATAAAATTACAATGCAACATATGAAAAATCTTTTGAGTGAAGGTGGTCATTGCATTTATGTTGCTCCGAGTGGTGGAAGAGATCGAACAAATAAAGAAGGGGTTGTAGAAATAGCAGCTTTTGACCCTAAAAGTATTGAGCTGTTTTACCTAATGACACAAAAAGCTGATATGCCAACGCATTTTTTTCCTCTTGCTCTTGACACACACACTATTCTCCCTCCGCCTGAAACAATCCAAATTGAGCTTGGTGAAACGCGAACAACAAAGGGTGGCGCAATCCATATATCATTCGGCACAGAAATTGATATGGAAAATTTCGAAGGTAGTGATATAAAGGAAAAAAGCGAAAGAAGGATCTCAAGAGCTAACTCTATCTGGAAAAAGGTTTGCTCAATGTACTAAGATCCTTATAACAACTAAAAGGGATCTTATGAACATTTGGAAACAAGCCTCAATTACTTTTACTGTTTTATCATCATGCCTATTTGCTGATCCTCTACCGCAATCATATGAGGTTATTCCAGATCAAAATACTTTAGAAATTGCAACGCCTTCACTTCAACAACAAGAAACGTTAAAAATTCGACTCTCCAACGGATTAGAAGCGCTTCTTATTTCAGATCCAAGTATTGATAAATCAGCTTGCGCCATGGCGGTTGGAGTTGGATCGTGGGCAGACCCGAAAGAATATCCCGGAATGGCACACTTTCTAGAACACATGCTCTTTATGGGAACTAAACCCTATCCAGAAGAAGCTATGTTCCAAAAATATGTCTCTGATCATGGGGGAACAATGAATGCTTATACAAGCTCTGAAGAAACCGTCTATATGTTCTCTATCAACAATGAAAATTTTGCTCCTTGCCTAGATCAGTTTGCACACTTTTTTATTGACCCACTACTAGATGCATCATCTGTTAGTCGAGAATTAAAAGCAGTTGATCAGGAGTATGACAAAAATAAAGAACATGATTTTTGGCGAGCTCATATGATTTTTAAAAAACTGGGAAATCAAAATCACCCCAATTCTCAGTTTTCAATTGGCTCGGCTGAAACGCTTGGGAAAATTCCATTATCTGAGCTACGCAATTGGTTTGAGACCTACTACGTTGCAAAAAACATGCACCTAGTTGTCTATTCCTCTCAACCAATGGAAACACTTGTAAAACACGTAACTGAAGATTTTGAGTCGGTTTCTCAAAACGAGGTGGCTTATGTCCCACAAACTGATACACTCTTATCAAGTGAGCTTAAAAATCATATGGTTGTGGTAAAACCGATACAAGATTTAAAAATCTTAGAACTCTCCTTTGAGCTACCAATTTTTGCATCAGAGATGCAAGAAACTAAATCTGCAAATCTCATTGCATCGGTTCTTTCTTCTCAAACTAAGGGAAGCCTATATGACATTTTAAAAAAAGAGCAGCTAATTGAATCAATAGATGCCTCATCCGGGGCGATGGGAAAAAATATAACCCTTTTTCAAGTAGAGTTTGAATTAACAGAAAAAGGAATCAATGATATCGATGCTGTTATAGAAAGATTTTTTCAAACTATTGCTCTTTTACAGAAGACAAATATTCCGCCATATCTTTTTGATGAAGCCCAAAAAATGGCAAAAATTTCCTATGAGCATCAATCCAGATTCGATGCATTTGCAACCGTTAAAAACCATGCACGAAACTTAATCAAGGAAGATATTGCAACATACCCCATGAAAACGAATATGCCGCATATCTATGATCGAGAACAAATTGAATCTATCTTAAGCGTATTAACCCCTCAGAACTGTCTATTTACCCTTCTTGCAAACCCTGCCATCATAGGGCTTGAAGCGGACCAAAGGGAAAAATGGATGGGGGGTGAGTATACAACAGTCGAAATGAATCAAAATAAACTCACCGCTTGGTCAAAAGTAAAACCTACTAAAGATTTAGCTCTTCCTCAAAGGAACCCATTCATTCCTGATAACTTGACTGTAACCACATTCCCAAATGAAAAAGAAAAGCCAAAGGTAATTTATTCCGCTGAAAATGGCTTAGCATATCGTGCAATTGACAACCAATATTTGGTCCCTGAAATCGATTGGACTTTTCATATTAAAACCCCACTTCTGGATGGTTCTCCTAAAGCCTATATCTTAAGTGACCTATTTGCAAAAACGTTCGATGATAATTTATCATCAACACTTACCTATGCATCCAAAGCCGGCCTTGGAGCATCTATCTCATTTTCTGATTTTAAATTATCGCTATCCGTAACAGGTTTCAATGAAAAGGCTGATTTACTTCTTAGCAAAGCATTATTTACTCTCAAAAATCAAACTACTTCTCGAGAAGAGTTTGAAATTTATAAAAATTCATTGCGAATTGATCTTGAAAATGCAGCAAAAGCCTCGCCTATTTCCATTGCAAATCGAATCATGAGTAATGTTATTTATAGTAATTCTCATCTCCCAAAAACTCTTCTTATTGCCTTAAGTCTTGTTTCCTATGAAGAATTCATTACATTTACAAAAAATCTTTTTGATGAAAGCTATACTGAAGCAATGCTCACAGGAAATATCTCCAGTGAAAATGCAAAAAACATCTTTGAAAAGGCCCTAAGCATTATCTCTGAAGCGCCTTATCCAGTCGAGCTCCAAAAAGGATTACAAGTCCTTGCATTACCTGGTAGCTCTGGTCCCTATCTGATTGAAGAAAATAGTCCAATGCTTGGAAATGCAGCCCTTCTACTTATTCAAGAAGGTAGCTTTTCACTTTCTAAAAATGCTTCTCGTGAAGTGCTCGCTAGTTCTCTTAGCGAAGCCTTTTTTGATACGCTAAGAACCAAGCAACAAACTGGATACTTAGTCCGCGCTTTTTCTAGAGTTGTCGAGTCTGAAATGATGCAGTTTTTTGCAGTGCAGTCTACGACTCATTCATCCAGTGAACTTCTTCCAAGATTTGAATTATTTCTAGAAGAATATGCAAAAGATATCCATACGCATATTTCAATAGATCGATTCTCTCAGATTAAAAAGTCGCTTCTAACTACGTTAAAAACTCCACTAACCAATATTTTTGAATATAGCGATCTTCTTAATACTTTGGCATTTACATACAACGGTGATTTTGATCTCATCGAGAAAAAAATAGCAGCATTAGAAGAACTTAACTATGAAGATTTTATTCTAGACGCAAAAGAGTTTATTTCAAGACGCAACTCCAAGAGGCTTGCTGTTCTTATACAAGGATCTTCCAAAGATAATAAATCTCTCGAATACGAACTTATTTCAAAAAAAGAAATCCGGGATATGGGAAAGTATGTGTCTTGGAAAGACAATCCTATTTCTCAAACTCCGCCAATTGGCGGACAAGCTTTGCAATAAGGCCGCTCCAACCAGTTTGGTGTGATGCGCCTAGTCCCTCACCTGTATTTCCATGAAAATATTCATGGAAATGCAGGTAATCTTTAAAATAAGGATCGTTTTGCATTTTTTTATCTGATCCAAAAACTTTCTTATTCCCACTTGCATCTTCCTTATAGATCGACACTAAGCGCTTCGACAACTCGATAGATACATCCCAAAGATTCATCATATTGCCAGACCCTGTTGGACACTCAATTTGAAATTCATCTCCATAGTAATGATGGAATTTTTGCAACGACTCAATAATTAACATATTGATCGGGAACCAAACGGGGCCTCTCCAATTCGAATTACCACCAAATAAACTTGATGTGGACTCCGCCGGCTCATAATTGATGGAATGTTCATCTCCATTGAGTTGTAATGTATAGGGATTATCCCCATATTTTTTTGACAAAGATCTAATACCAGATGGGCTTAAAAACTCCTCTTCATCGAGCATAATGACAAGTATTTTTGTAAGCTTTTCACGGCTCAGAAAAGCTAGAATTCTTCTTCCATTAACCCCTGGTGTCTTCATACACGAAACCCGATCACAAAGATCCTTTCTATTGGTTAAAAACCAATCCATTCTTCGCTTGAATCCTTTTAACTGATCAAAAATGGCTGGATCAATTGTCATCACAGCAAACAGAGGGATAAGACCTACTAGAGATCGTACTTTAATAGGAAAATTTCCTTCACTCGTTTGAATCATATCATAATAAAAGCCATCTTCTTCATTCCAAAGTGACTCAGAGAGACTCCCTTCAAAATTAATTGCGCCCGAAATATGCAAAAAATGCTCATAAAATTTACTTGCCATATCTTCATATGCGATATTTTCTTTGGCAAGCTCGAGTGAAATCGTCAGCATATTTAAGCAATACATTCCCATCCATGATGTGGCATCTGACTGAAACAGTGACGATCCCTTTGGCAAAGTCTCAGATCTATTAAACACAGAAATATTATCGAGCCCCAGAAAGCCGCCTTTGAAGATATTTCTGCCCTCTGAATCTTCTCTATTTACCCACCAGGTAAAGTTCATAATCAGCTTTTGATACACTCTTTCTAAAAAGAGTGTATCAGAGACCCCATGCACTTTTTTTTCTATTTTATAAATTCTCCAAAGTGCCCAAGCATGAACGGGGGGATTTACATCATCAAAATTCCATTCATAGGCGGGAATTTGACCACTTGGATGCATATACCACTCTCTAGTAAGTAAAATAAGTTGCCTTTTAGCATATTCAGGATCAACAACAGCAAGTGGCAGTGTATGAAAAGCTGTATCCCAAGAATAAAAAGCTGGGTACTCCCATTTATCTGGAACAGATAAAACGTCATCATTGTAGAGATGTTGCCAATCAAAATTTCGAATTTCTTCTCTTTTAGGCATATGAGGGCAGGTATTTTCTTCCCCAGCAAGCCACCTTTCAACAACGTAGTGGTAAAACTGTTTATTCCAAAGCATCCCTGAAAACGCTTGTTTGGCAATTCTGTAGTATTCAGTTTGACACTGTTTGGGAAGATAACTCTCAAAAAACTTGTCGGTCTCTTTTCTTCTTTTTAGAATTAGTTTTTTGCCCTCTTTTTCTAAATTATTGGAAGAAGTTTTTCTTCCTTTTTCTTCCTTTTTCAATCGAAAAAAAAGTTGCTTTGAACTTTTGCCATTAATGTTTAATTCATAATGGAAAGCCGCTTTAGTCCCCTGGCAACTGGGGTTAATTGCATTTTTTTCCCCATCCACCACGTATCTAGAAAATGCATCTTTAGAAAAACCTTCAAAATCATCCAGGTTGCAAATCATCTTTTCATTGGTTTCATTTTCTGTGAATAAAATCTCATCTGGTGACTCTCCACAAAACACAAAATTGCCAAGGGTCTCGTGAGTAACTTCAATAGAATCATAAGTCTTCTTCATATTAGGCTTTACATCTTTGCTATCCCACTTCCATGTATTTCTAAAGGTAAGGGTCGGTAAAAGATGTATACTTGCAGAGGCGTTTCCCCTGTTATGGATAGTTACCGAGATAAACAGATCTTCGGCATCCTGCTTAGCATATTCAATGAAAATATCAAAATAGGCGTCTTCCTTAAAAGCGCCAGTATCCATCAACTCAAATTCACGATCATCAAACCCTCTTTTTTTATTCTCATCTAGAAGCCTTTGATAAGGAAATTCCATCTGAGGATATTTATAAAGATATTTCATATAGGAGTGCGTTGGAGTATTATCTAAATAATAATACATCTCCTTCACATCTTCGCCATGGTTGCCTTCCATATTCGAAAGACCAAATAGTTTTTCTTTTATGAAAGGATCTTTTCCATTCCAAAAACAAAAAGAAAAACAAAGCCTCTGGTGATTATCACATATACCCCCAATTCCATCTTCTCCCCATCTGTAAACCTGCGAGTGGGATTTCTTGAATGTGAGGAAATTCCATGCATCTTGATTTTCTGAGTAGTCTTCTCGAACAACGCCCCATTGACGCTCACTTAAATAAGGGCCCCATCTTTTCCAATGTTTTTTTCTCTCAATATTCTCTTGCAACCTTTTTTTCTCTGACATCATAATCCCCTTTTTCTTCACCATATGTTTTCAAACAATTTATTGACATTTCAAAATTCCTATGAAGAATGAACACTTATAGGAGAAAAGATGTACGATGTAATTGTAATTGGTGCTGGCGCCGCGGGACTTGTAGTATCTAATGGACTTGCTGCTGCTAAAAAAAAAGTCCTAATGATTGAAAAAGGACTCTTCGGTGGTGACTGCACAAACTATGGGTGTATACCCAGCAAAGCGCTTATTGCCTCTTCTAAAGTAGCTCACTCAGTGAAATCTGCCAAAAAATTTGGCCTTTCGCTCAAGGACATATCATTTACGGCTGATGAAGCTTTTATTCGAACTCAGCAAATTGTATCATCAGTCCGATCTCATGAAGATGAAAAAGCGCTTAATAAAAAAGGGGTTCATACATTTAAAGGCGTAGCTTCTTTTATCGATAAAAATACAATTAAAGCTATTTCTGCATCTGGCGATGAAAAGCAATTTTCTGCTAAGAAAATTGTCATTTCAACTGGATCTCATCCAATTACACCTGACATACCAGGTCTCAAGAGCACTCCTTTTCTTAATAATGAATCCATTTTTTCTTTAGAAAAAATCCCATCCTCGATTCATTTTTTAGGAGGAGGCCCCATATCTATTGAGCTTGCCTTAGCCCTATCCAAGCTTGGTTCTAAAGTCACCGTTATTCAATCCTCAAAGCATATTCTAAATCGTGAAGATCCCTGTGCACGTGAAATCATTGAACATGTCTTTATGCAAGAAGGTATTACCATCTGTAAAAATACTTCTCTAAAGTCTGTCTCATACCAAAATAATCAATTCGAACTTGAACTCTTTAATAAAGAGACAAACAAATCAAATAAGCACATCAGCGAGGCTCTCTTTATTGGAACAGGTCGCATGCCCTCTCTTGATAAACTCCAGCTAGACAATGGAGGCATTATCCACTCAGACAAAGGAATCAGTGTTGATTCCTTTGGAAGAACAAACATCAAAAGTATTTATGCAATTGGTGACTCAATAGGCCCACCTTTTTTCACCCACCTAGCAGAAACGCATGGCAGAGTTGTGCTTCAAAATCTAATTTTACCTTTTAAAACAAAAATCCCAAAAGGCCCATATCCAAGAGTCACCTTTACGGAGCCAGAAATAGCCTCATTTGGTTTTAATGAAAGAGACGCAATCGAAAAATACTCCGAGAAAAAACTCCAAATCTATCATTTTTCCTTGTGCGATTTAGATAGAGCTATTACAGATTCATCTGAAGAAGGTTTTGTAAAAGTCATTACCAAAAAGTGGTCTTCAAAAATTATTGGAGCAACAATTGTGGCTCCAAGAGCTGGAGAAATGATCCAAGAGCTCATCTTAGCAAAAGAAAGTAACATCACCTTTAGAAAACTCAAAAATCAGATTCACCCTTACCCCACATACTCTAGAGCTATCAGGCAAACCTCTGATCTATACTTAAAAGATGTCATCTTAAAAACACTATCAAAATGGTTACCTTAATGAAAAAAAACCTTCTTCGATATCTTCCTTTTTTGCTGCTTATTACCATTATTGTAGTTGGATATTTTTTGGATGTAGCGTCCTATCTATCTTTTGACAAAATCAAAGAAAATAGAAATCAGTTACTACTTTTTGCAAAGCAGCGTCCTATTATAACCCCCCTCATCTTCATGTTACTCTATGCAGTTGCTGTAAGTCTTTCCATACCTGGCGCTTTTATTCTAACCATAGTCTCCGGGTTTATCTTTTATTTACCCCTTAGCATCTTTTATGTAGCCATTTCAGCAACTCTTGGAGCATATATTATATTTTTAATCGCTAAATATGCTTTTTCTAGTCTCATGCAAGATAAAGCAAAACCCCTTCTCAAAAAATTTGAAAAAGGGTTTCAAGAAAATGGCGCAAGTTATTTACTTTTTCTACGACTAATTCCTCTGTTTCCATTTTGGTTTGTGAATATTGCACCCGCCTTTTTTAACATCAAAACAAGAACATTTCTTTGGACCACTTTTGTAGGGATATTACCAGGAGTATTCGTATATGCAAATGCAGGAAGAAGTCTAGGCACGATTTTCGACCAGGGTAAAGAATTTTCCTTGGAAACTGTTTTTAATTTTCAAGTTAAACTAGCCCTTGTTATCTTGGCGCTTTTTGCACTAGTGCCCATCCTCATCAAAAAATACTCAGGAAAAAAAGATGCTTGACTCCTTCTATAGGAAGCCTTACCAAAAACTTTTCATTAATCCTCTGTTACAGCTACCTCTCTTACAAAAGATACATCCTTCAACTCTTACCATTTGTGCATGTTTATCGGGACTCTTGATTCCATTTTTTCTTTATTGTCACCTAAATCTTCTTGCATGCTGCGCTCTTATTGTCTCTGGCTTTTTGGATACCTTAGATGGATCAATAGCAAGAATGTTTAACAAAACATCCGATGAAGGAGCAATGCTTGATATTGTTTCAGATCGGTTTGTTGAAACATTTATTATTTTAGGGCTCTTTCTATTTAATTTGGAAACAAGAGGGTTAGTATGTTTTGGGATGCTTGGCGCCTCTTATTTATGTGTGACAACATTTCTAGTTGTGGGAATATTTACCTCAACCAAATCAGAAAAAAGTTTCTATTACAGTCCAGGAATCATTGAGCGAGGGGAAGCTTTTATATTTTTTGCATTTATGATATTATATCCAAGAATATTTCATTTGCTTTCAATTTCATATATAACTCTTGTACTGCTAACAACCTTTATTAGAATTTATCAATTTCAAAAAAGTTAAAACAAAACCTATTCCATATTGTGATAGACGGCGTCTACATCTTCCAGATCTTCCAAATAATCAATTAAAGCAAAATTTGATTTTCGGGTCTCTTCGTCACACGTTACAAATACCTTGGGTATCATAGTAAGTTTTTCATCTTTGACCCCGCATGTAAGCCTATCTTTCACTTCATAAAGCTCTGCTGGGTCTGTGACTATAATATATGAATCATCTGTTACATCAAAATCTTCAGCCCCAGCATCAGAGGCCATTTGAAAAGCTGTATCTTCATCTACAATAGATTTATCTACTTCAATAATGCCTTTTTTTTCGAAGTTAAAACTTACAGATCCTGGTGTTGCTACAGAGCCTCCATTTTTATTGGTGGCAATACGCATATCAGATGATATTCTGTTTTTGTTGTCAGTCATAACTTCTGCTATGATTCCAACACCGTTATAACCATAAAGCTCATAAGTCATTTCAATGAAGTCTGCTTGATCAGCGCTAGAGGCCTTTTTGATATTTCGTTCGATGTTATCATTGGGCATATTGCAGGCTTTAGCCTTTTGCAATGCAAGTTTGAGTTTAGCATTGGACTTAACATCAGGGCCGCCTTGCTTTACAGCTGAGATAATCTCTTTAGTAACCCGAGAAAAAACTTTACCACGAGCAGCATCAGCTCTTCCTTTTCTGTGTTTAATATTTGCCCACTTACTATGTCCCGCCATAACCTACAGATCCTTTTGCATTAATATTTTAGTTAAATATTTGTCTCCATCCTTTAAGAATTTAGGATGTCTACCATACTCTTTGAACCCCAGTCTTTTATAGAGCCTAATTGCTGGATTTCCCTCATAAACTTCTAGATGAAAAAACTCGATATGGAATTTTTCTTTTCCAAGCTTCATCAATTCTTTCATAAGAAATGTTCCAGCGCCTTTACCTCGATGAGCCTCATCAATCGCAATCACAAATAACGCTTGATGTCTATGTTTCTCATAGCCTTGTACGTAGATAAGGGCTGATCCAATGACTTTTCCATGTTCTTCTAAAGTAATTGAAGCACCGAGCTTTATATAGCTGAGCCACAATCTAACAGCTTCTTTTACCTCTTTCTCATCAGTCATTGGAAATCCCTCTAACACCCCTTTTTGAAGAAGCCACTTTTCTATAAGAGGACCATCAGATGCTACTGTTTCTCGGACATGAAATTCTGTCATAACGTTATATCCATAATGATTCGACTTTTATATTTTCCATTCTCTTTTACAAACTTTTCTTGCTTGCATATCTCTACAAAGCCATTTTTTAAAAGAAATGAGTGAGAAAAACTTCCCTCAATAACATCAAAATACAGCCTTTCTAATTTGAATTTTGTTACTGCTAGGTGTTTGATGTTTTTAATTAGTGCAGTTCCTATTCCTCTTCTTTGCCATTTGGGGTCAACAATAAATTGCATCATCCCAAAATGCATAACTTTACGAAAAGGCATTAAAAAAAGAGTTGCTACACCATTTGGAACGCCATTATATGTAGAGGTAAGGCTACTATGATAACGAAAAAAACCAGACCAATACCGAAGATTCATTTCGATTTCTTTTTCATTTCCCATGGGAAAATTGGAAAGCATCCCTTTAGTTTGAAGCCACTTTCTAATGTGGGTTATATCACTATTTTCAGAATAACGAATATCAAATGCTTTTTCATCTGTAATTTTTTTGATCATGCTCCACCAAATTCTTTTAAATAAGCATTAATAAACAAGTCAATATCTCCATCCATAACACTTTGAATATTTCCCGTCTCTGCTTTGGTTCTTGTATCCTTTACAAGAGTATAAGGTTGAAAAACATAACTTCTAATCTGAGATCCCCACTCAATTTTTTTCTTTTCACCAGAAATTTTAGAAAGAGATTCCTCTCTTTCTAAAAGCTCTTTTTCATAAAGCTTTGATTTAAGCATTTTTAAGCAGGTTTCTTTGTTTTGTAATTGGGATCTTTGTCCTTGGCAGGACACAACGATACCTGATGGAATATGCGTGATACGTACAGCTGAGTCAGTTGTATTTACATGCTGTCCACCAGCTCCAGAGGACCTAAAAGTGTCGATGCGAAGATCTTCTGGTTCAATTTGGATTTCAATTCCATCCTCAATCTCAGGTGTAACATCCACGGAGGCAAAACTTGTGTGTCTTTTTGCATTGCTATCAAACGGAGAGATCCGAACAAGTCTATGTACACCACGCTCTGCTTTTGCGTAACCAAAACTAAAGGGGCCATCTATTTTAAGAGTGATGCTTTTAATTCCTGCAACGTCTCCGTCTACAGATTCTACAACTTCTGTTTTCCAGCCTCTTTTTTCAGCCCACCGAAGATACATACGTGAGAGCATATGTGCCCAATCGCAAGATTCTGTTCCACCAGCTCCAGCATTGATACTTAAGTAACATGAGTTTGGATCTAGTTCATGAGAGAGCATCTTTTTGATTTCAAGTTCTTCTAATTCTTTCAAAACTGCTTTAAGTTCTAAAAGAAGTTCTTGATAAAGCTCTTTATCTTCCTCTTCTTCTATTTCTTCTAAAAACTCTTTTGCTGCTAAAAAACGAGTTTTTACTTCATTAAAAGGTACTGTCCACGCCTTTAATGCGTTGCAGCTTTTAATAACTTGATTTGCAGCGTCTGTATTTTCCCAAAAGGAAGCATCCTCCATTTGAGATTGAAGAGTTTTAATTTCCTTTTCTTTGCAAGCAATGTCAAAGATACCTCCACATATGAAGAATTCTTTGATCCATATCTTTTAATTGCGTTGCAAGATCCTCTTTCATTTTTCATCCAATAAAGTTTAATTCAACCACTAAAGATACCCCAATAAAAAGGAAATAACAATGAAAATCCAGCTTAAATTTTCTCTTTTTATGCAGCTATCGTTACTTAACTTCTGATTAACTCAGAGATTCCTTTACATAAAAAAAGTATAGACTATAATTTGCCCAAGAAAATTTATTAAGGGAAGCTATTCCCTATTCACTAGTTTATTGATTGTAAGGAGAAAAAAAAATGGCAACTACACCTATTATTGACACACCTGACAGCAGTTTCATGACACAGGCTATAGAAGGATTAACTAATGCAGCAAAGACCACATATGAATATGGAGAGTATGCTGCAGGTTTTTTAGCAAATACAGCATCAAGTGGTTGGGTGATGACTTGCGATACAACAAGCTATATTTCAGAGCTTGCCGCTCCATATTTTCAGAGTCTAGGGGAACTTTTTTGCGGCGATTCCGAAAGTGCTGCATGGGTTGTTGGCATTGCTGGAGCAGGTCTTGCTCTTTCTGCTATTGCAGCTTATTTTTTCTACGGTCAATCGGTTGAGGCAGGGACAGAGGTGGAAGGCTAAAGTACTAGTAAAGCACAAACTGTATAATAACAAGTTGTATTGGTCTAAACAGAAAAATCCTCTACTAATATAGAGGATTTTTTAATTGGATTTTATTATTATCAAAGTAATAAGTCCAATAGGGACTATTTTGGCATTTGATCTCTCTGTTGACTTTGATTTCAAGCCCATCGTTCTCTAAAGTCACTCTCTCAAAAGGCATAACTTCTAGAAAAAAATCCCCCTGGATCGTTACATTTTTTGCAATAAGCTGAGCACCTTCATGTAATACAATGTGACATGATTCTACTCGATTTATACTAGATTGCCAAAAATTTGTGGGCAGAGGGCTTTGGAAACTTGCATTTCTAATCGTAAAATTAGAAATGCAGCAGATAGCTGACTTGTCACCACAAATTCGCAAACTTCCCTGCAATTGTAAATCTCGAATACTCACATCTACTATCTCTAAGTAAAGTTCCGCTCCAAAATCAATAGATCCTCTTTGAATTTTATGACCAATAATAGAGTAAATCGGCCCAAGAGCCGGGTGAAAATCGAATAAAAAACTCGGCCCATTTTTCTCAAAATCATTTCTAGATGGAAGTTTTGGAATATGAAGCTTACAATGAGTTGAGAGAATCTCTGCATGATTTGTTGCAATATCATAAAGGCAGCTAACAGGTGTCTCTAACTGGGTATTAGAACTTAACTGCTTGGTAGTAGAGATGGTTTTTTGTCTTTGATAATACGAAATAAATGTTTGCTTGTTTTCATGAAGCTCAACTGCTAAATCTTGAGCTAAAGTTTCAAGCCTTGCAATTTCCGCTTGTATCTCCTTTCCTCGATCAAAAATAGTATGGGTCTTAAAATTTGCAATAGGTTGATAAAGCGTTTTTGCATCAAAAATCTCAATAAGTTTTTTGATATCAACAAAAAGAATGTTCGTATTAGATGGGTACTTGGAATATTGATCTTCTGGCGAAAGTGCATCTTCCATTCCATATTTAGAGAAGTGACAATATTCAATAGAAGCAATCCCTTCTTGTAATCCATTTTTTACAAAGACATTAACTCCCTCTTTTGTATGCAACTTTCTTTTACATGATAAGAAACCAAATTTTTTATTCTTATTCGCTCCATATCCAATAAATCCAAGTAATCCATAGTCACTACTTGCAACGGGATTATTAACCTGACGAAATAAGAGCGTTTCGATGGACTGGAGCGATAAAATAGAAAGAATTTTTTCCTGATAAGCTAGATGCCAAATTTCTCCGTGCCCCCCCGGTTTTAAAAGAAGCTTTGATGGCTTTTCTAAGGCCCATTTTCCTTGTTTATCAAACGCTGGAATCAAGGGTTGCTTAATAAAATAAAAAGAGCTTTTTGGTCGATTAAACCATTTTTTTTTTTCACAAAATGCAAAAATACAATCATGGTTTTTTTTATCATTCGAAGTCATCATAACAATAGGTGTTATGATTTTTTTCCCAAATAATTTTTGAAAGAGATATTCCCTTGCCTCTAAATCTCGAATCAGTAAAGAAAGAAGCTCTTTACCCATAAGAGGAAGAATGGCGGCAGGAAGATTGGGACCCATCTGATTTTCTTTATAGGAAAGCCTATCTGCGACACCACCGAGAACATACACTTCTGCAATTTTATCCAGGTGAGCAATACCTTTATGAATATAATTATCAACATCAGTATTTGACTTTGTTAAATCTATTCCCTTTGGTGGCTCAATGTGTGGAGTAATTTTGTTCTCACTAGATGTAAGAACTGCAAAAATTTCTTTTTGATAACCGAGAATTCCTCCGTAAGAATTATAATCAGATTCAAATTGGTTCAGTTCTAAAAGAAGATTTCTAAAATCTTCAATATTTGACTGCGCCTCAAATACATGCTCCTGACCAATTGTAATCAAAGCTTTGATTACATATTCACATTCTGGACTAAGGGATGAAAAAAAAGATGATTGCAATGTTAGCTTATCAAAATAAGAAGTGACTCTCTTTAATCTATTAAGAATATCAATTTTTTCAAATACACTGGATGCACTTTCTACTTTTAATAAAATATGATCTATTTCTTGAGCTGTTATTACTGACATTTAACGCAAATTTTTTTCATATATATCTCTATATTATACTTATAAAGGATTTTAGTTTTTTAGAACACTACTTAGCCTTGATATCATGGCTTCGTAACGAACAAAACAACATTTGAAATCAAAAAATTAAAAAAAAATAACAATGACAACGATTTTTTTTGACTATTAAATCAGAAGAGCGCTACAACTTGTCGAGAAGGTAAATGCTTGTATTAACCTCTTTAAACTGAAATCATATAAGGAGTAAAACCCTATGGCGAAAGCGAAATCTAATTCAAAATTTATGCAGCCGATGAAAATCAGCCCCGAGCTTGCAGAAGTGGTCGGAAAAGGTCCTATGCCTAGAACAGAAGTAACTAAAAAAATCTGGGTATATATCAAAAAACATAAAAGGCAAGATCCTGAAAATATGAGGGATATAATTGCAGATGAAAAGCTTGCCAAAGTTTTTGGTCCAAAAAAGAAAAAAGTAAATATGTTTGAAATGACAAAGCTTATTAACAACCACCTTTCTTAATAGATTTTTTCTATAGCGTTATAAAATCTATTTTATAGCGCTTCTTTATTCCCAATTATTTTGCTCATTTTTTCTTAATCATGTACAATTATCAGCATGAAAAAAATAGCCGTTATATTACTTTCTGGTGGCAAAGGTTCGAGGTTTAGTAGCGATCTACCTAAACAATATCATCCTCTTTGCGGCAAACCTATTGCACTTCATAGCTTTTCCCTTTTTTGCAGCCTATCCATCATAGAAGAAGTTATCGTTGTAGCAGAAAAAAAACATCAATCAATATTTGAAAATCAAAGAAAAGTGAAATTTGCACTCCCTGGAAACCGTCGGCAAGATTCTGTTGAAAACGGCTTAAAATTACTTTCAAAAAATATTGACTTTGTTCTTACTCATGATGCAGCAAGGCCTCTTATTCAAAAAAAAGATCTACTTTCTCTTTTGTATGAAGGAGTAAATCACGATGCATGCACTCTTTCTACAAAAGCTACTAGTACTATCAAGACAGCTGTGCAAAACAACTACGTCCATTCCACGTTGCAAAGAGAGTTTCTGTATGAGATTCAAACCCCTCAACTTATCTCAAAAGAGGTATTGATTGAGGGTATTGAGCTCGCCAAAAAGCTTGACCTTACTGTAACTGATGATGTCTCTTTTGCAGAAATTTTGGAAAAGCCTGTAAAACTTGTAATGGGCTCAACGTCCAATATCAAAATCACAAATAAACAAGACTTGTCCCTTGCCAAACTGCTTCTACAAACTCATGAATAAATATAAACTTATAATTTCCTATGATGGCACTTCTTACTGCGGTTGGCAAGTGCAACCAAATCATACCTCCATACAAGAGTTAATCGAAAAAGCACTTTTTATTGCTCTTAAAGAAAAAATCAAACTACATGGTTCCGGTAGAACAGATGCAGGTGTCCACGCAAAAGCCCAAGTTGCCCATTTTTCAACAAATCAATCTTTTATACTTAAAAAACTACAGTACTCCTTAAATGGAATCTTAGATCCTGAGATCAGGATTTTACAAATTGAGTCTGTTGACACAGACTTCCATGCTCGATTTTCTGCAACACAAAAAATATATCACTACCAGATCGATACAGGCCTATATCAAGATCCCTTCCAAAGAAGATTCTCTCTTCATCTACGAAGAAAAATCAACCTTGATTTGCTTAAGGAAGCCTGTAAAGAATTTATTGGAACACATGATTTTACAAGTTTTGCAAATGAATCACACCTTGGATCATGTAAGCACAATCCAGTACGCACCATATATGCGCTTAATGTCATTGAAAATGGCTCTCATTTGATACTTGAATTCATTGGAAATGGCTTTTTATATAAAATGGTTCGCAATATTGTGGGGTGTTTAATAGATGTTGCCTCTCAAAAGCTCTATGTAGAAGATATTTCAAAAATTTTTGATAAAAAAAATCGATCTGCTTCAAGTGCTGCCGTTCCTGCAAAAGGACTTTTTTTAGTAAGGGTTGTCTATGAGAACTCCACGAAAACTCTTTGCAGTAAACCCTAATTGAAGCTAACATAAATGACATTGCCGATGTGGTGAAATTGGTAGACGCGGTAGACTCAAAATCTACTCCTACTTGTAGGGTGCTGGTTCGAGTCCGGTCATCGGCAATTTTTAAATTTTTCAAGGGGCCTTGTGAATTTTCTACAACAATACGATATCTTCTTCTTTGATTTTGATGGTCTTCTTGTGAATACAGAGCAACTGCATTATCAAGCCTACAAAGCCTTGATTGAAAATCATGATTTTGAAATGCACTGGAATTTTCATGATTTTGCACTGATAGCACACACAAGCTCCGATGGCCTTAAGCGTGCCATCTGTGAAAAATACCCCCCCCTAAATCAATTTCCTTGGGAGGCACTTTATAGGGAAAAAAAGCAACTGTATGAAGCACTTTTAACAAGTCAAAAACTAAATTTCATGGATGGCGCAGAAGAAGTCCTCGACCTAGTACAAGACAAAAGACACTTAGTTGTTACAAACTCTACCAAAGCCCAAATTGATGTCATTAAAGAGTCACTGCCAAGACTAAAAAAAATTCCGACTTTCATTACAAGAGAGGATTATCTAAATCCAAAACCAAGCCCTGACGGATACTTAAAAGCAATTGAACTCTTTGGTCAAAAATCTGATCGCATGATTGGATTTGAAGATGCAATGAGAGGTATTAAATCGCTACAAGGTGCAAATATCCACCCTGTGCTTATATGCTCTTCAGACCACCCACAACTTTCCTCACCTGATGCAAAAGGATTAGATCAATTCAATACCTTTCATCACTTTTTAGACAGCTCTTACCAAAACTTATAATTATGATTCGCCTTGTCCCATTCAACAAGGACTCTTTTTTCTAAGTCTCTATCATACCTTACTTGAATAGTAATATATGGATATAAGTGCTGATTATCTAAATTTCTTCCTTCATCTTCCCTGGCAAATTTAATAAAAACTTCCCGATTGAACCAAGGCTTTGTTGATACATTCGTCGAACCATCATATCTATGAAAGACTCTATAATGCTCATCCTCTTTAAAAGGCTCAGTCTCTTGATAATATTTCATCAAGAGTTCTATTACTCCTTCAGGATCTTGCTCCATCCCCTTTACATAAAAATCAACCTCTGCTCCGATAAGGTGCTTCGAATATTGATTCGAAAAAGATTCATCCAGATAACTATTATGTTTAGGACACCTATGCCCTGATGAAATGACAACTTCCTTTTGAGTTTCAATTTGAACAAAGTTTAAAAGCTCAATTAATACAGGGTAAATAAATTCACGACCATCTCTTATAGGAAGGCTATGGTCATGATATCCACCACAATCAAAATAATAAGATGGAGGTTTATCCTCTTTTTCTACCGTTTTTATTTCTCGAAGGGAATTACCCTTGCAACGAAAAAATTCCTTAGTAATCACGGGAATTTTTCCGATATACCCCTTTTCCCAGGAATAGGGTTCCCGAGTGACTGGGATACATTGGGAATATTCGATTGTAATGTCACAATTTTTTCGTGAAATTTTCTTCTTTACAGATCTATTTTTCTGCCAATTATCCTTATCGAAAGTCTCGCTGCAACCAAATAAAACCAAAAGCATAATATAAGGCAGATATTTCAACGATCTTCTCCATTTTCTGATATCACCTATTCTATCAGTCATTGAAAATTAATTCGAGGCGGTATATGCAAAAGAAAAAGAGGCTTTTCATGCAAATACTTATTATCGATTCCAACCCAACTCAAAGCGAACAACTATTGAAGATGCTCTCTACAAACAATCACTTTTTATGCTCGGTTTGCTCAAAGGAAAGTGGCTTACAGCATTTAGTTAAAAGAGACTTTGATATAATCCTATGCGATGTGCAAACTGCATTTTTTTCCCAAGAAGAAATATCCAAATACTTAAATACCACAAAACTTATCTATGTTGGATTACAACCCAATTTGCAAAAAAGACAAATACCCATCGAGTCATCTCTGCAACTTCCAATATCAGAGTCTAGACTTCAACATCTTCTTGATGATCAAAAGAAGCCTAACATGATTGCAGAAAGCCCTTCTATGAAAAAGCTTCTTTGTGATGTTGAAAAAATTGCCAAATCCAATGCTAATATTTTTATCACAGGAGAGTCTGGAACAGGGAAGGAAGTTATCTCTTCTTTAATCCATTACTATTCAAATAGAGCTCACCGTCCATTTATCAAAGTCAATTGCGCAGCTCTTGTAGAAAACTTAGTAGAATCAGAATTTTTTGGTCACGAAAAAGGATCTTTCACAGGCGCCATCAAACAAAGAATCGGACGTTTAGAACTTGCCGATAAAGGGACTCTTTTACTCGATGAAATTTCAGAGGTCCCGCTTTCATTCCAAGCAAAGCTTCTACGTGCTGTTCAAGAAATGGAATTTGAAAGAGTTGGAGGAACTAGTACCTTAAAGGTAGATGTACGATTCATCGCAACATCTAATCAGAATATGCTAGATGCAATCTCTAATAAGACCTTTCGCGAAGATCTGTATTATAGATTGAATGTTATCCCTCTTTCTATTCCTCCATTGCGAGATAGAAAGGAAGATATTTTACCTCTCGCGGAGCACTTTCTATTTTCCTTTTGCCAAAAGGAAAATAAGAAACCAAAAATTCTTACTGAAAAAGCAAAAGAGCTTTTACAAAGCTACTCATGGCCAGGAAATATTCGGCAACTAGCCAACAGCATGGAACATGCAGTTGCTCTAAGTGATGCAGACGAAATCGATTTTTCTTTATTTAGCTCTCTTACATTTCAAAAGAATCTGCCTTTTAAGAGTGGAATGACTCTTAAGCAATTGGAAAAAATCCACCTTTTACAAACCCTTCAAAACATGCAAAATAATCGAACAAAAACGGCAAGCGCGCTTGGAATTTCTGTTAGAACACTCCGCAACAAGCTAAATGAATATAAAAAGGACTAGAACTGATCCTTTAAGCTACGCAATTTTGCAAAAGCCTCTATTGCACTTATATTTTTTCCAACTCGGGCTTTAAAACTTGGATCATCTACTCTCAAAAAAGGATTGAGCATACGCTCCTCTTTTAGAGTAGAAGGAATGGCAATTCCATTTTTGGATAAATTTTTTTCAACCTGATCAATCTTTGCATCTATTTTTTCGCTACTTTCTATTGATTTGGCAAAGCGAGCATTTTGCAAAGTGTATTCATGTCCTGGAAATACTTTTGTATCCTCAGGAAGAATATTTAGCTTGGCAAGTGAGGTATACATCTGCTGAGGAGTTCCTTCAAAAAGCCTGCCACATCCGAGTGAAAATAGCAGATCTCCCGAAAATAATAACTTATGCTCCTTTTCAAAAAACACCAAATGCTCTTTAGTATGACCTGGTGTTTGTAGTGGCACAAAGGTCAATCCCTCTACAGTAAATTCCTTTTCATTGGAAATATAGCTATCTGCTATTTTTATTCGTTTATCATCTGCTGCAAAGACTTTGCAGCCCGTTTTTTCTTTTAGATCCTTTGCTCCAGCAATGTGATCTTCATGAAAATGAGTTAGAAAAATTGCCTTTAATTGAAGATTTTTCTCCTTAAGAAGAGAAAAAACAACACTTGTTTCGCCTGGATCAATCACGATTGCAGACTCTTTATTTGTAAGAACATAGATATAATTATCTGCTAATGCTTTCAAAATATATAAAGTCTTATTGATTCCAAACTCAAAGCTATGCACTTTGTGCTCTTAGTATTTGAATGCCAATAAAAGCGTAATATAAGACCACCAAAATAAAAAGCAAAATACAAATCGCTCTAAATATTCCAATTTTTTTATACACAATGACGTGTTTATGACCTTTATCCCAAAATGTCTCTTTTTTAATGCTTAGCCAAAAAAGAGAGAGTAACATAGTAGCAAGAGATAAAAATGGAATTCCTAGACCGAAGCCCAATACATAAGCCCCAAAAGAACGTTTAAGAGACTGAGTATAGGACAAGTGTTTACGCTCAGAATTTAGGATTTTCATATGAATTAGAAATTTTCCAGGGGTTGTTCCAAAAGATGAGATCAATAGAGCTTCGATAAAATTCCAAACGAAATATATACCTAAAGCAAAAAATAGTGGGTTTTGCAATGGAATTGGAATTCCAATAAGAGCCATTATGCAAACTACAAATATTGTAAAAATAAAATAGTCAAAAAACCTTCCAATAAAGCGAAGAACAGGTCTTACTTTATGCTTGCTAAGTTCTTCTTCTTTTTCCGGAAAGTTACTTCTTACAACCGGCGCTGGTTGATCTTCATCTGATACTTGAAACATTTCTATATCCATTAATTTTTGCTTATGAGCTAAACAATCAGAGTAAACCTCCGTACTCCAATCAATTATTCCCTCATGGATTTTGTCTTTTATCTCATGAAAGGAAAAAGGCCCTTCTTTGCTTTTCTCTGTAAAGTAATACCAAAGTCTATTCATGTATGACTCCTTTTTTTTCACATTAGCAAAAAAAAAGTTTCACGAGAAGAATTATTGAAACATGATAATATAACTATTCAATTTTAGAATATGGCAGCTCAATATTATCTAGAAAATGGATGCAGGTCTTATAGATCCCATCCCATACATACCTTTGCTGATTTAGCTTTGAGATTGGATGCATTTTTTTTGCAAAGTATCCCAATGTATTTTCAATACCATGCATTAAGATATCCGATGCAAGCTGCTCATAAAAATCCATTTTTAAAACAATCATCTGGGGAGGTTCTTTATACCCCTCTTCCATTCTTATTCCTTGCAGAGATTCTGTAATTTTTTTTGCAATCTCTTGACAATACGTTATGCTTAAGCGCATCTCAAGTAATGCTTTTTCTGCTTTTTCTCTAGACACACCACTTTTTGCATTTTCTATCTTTGTTTTCATAAGTGATAAAATATCTTTTTTTGGAAGTGATTTAATTACATCTGATAAGGGGCTAAATTTCATTCCTTCAAAACCAAGTCCACCAGTTGTGGCATTAATAAAAGTATCTGGATACATTTTGGCAAAAGAGGCAATTACATCTGACTCCATGACCCATTTGACATTTGAGGTTGTCTTTTCGCCTCTATGGTCATCACGATCTAAATGATAGTCTGAAACAAAGTCTTGTGTATCCTCTTTATCATTTGCAAAAGTAACTCCATCAATATAACTTTTATTACCTGTATATGCTAAGTCGCAACCCACAAGGCATATGGGGCTACATCCTAAAAAAGTCGCAAAAGCCACTGCAGTGGTTGTAACTGATAATGCTTCCTGAGACAGGTGTTTACCAAAGAGTTCTTCTTTAAGACCAAGCTTTTCATCAAGCCACATTTCAAATAAGCCACCTGTGAAGGTTTGTAAATATCCTTTTGGTCCCTTGAATAAATTGAGCACTTCTGGATGCAAACGATTGCTGTATAACAATGGAATGTCAAAATATTTCCCATTTTTTAAACGAGTCAGCTCTTCCTCATTTGGGTCAATTGCTACTGCAAAACTTGGTTTAATCTCATTTTGAGTAAGGGCGGTAATAGCAGAGCCACATCCAAATACAAGGCCATAGTCTTTCATATCTTTAATTGCTGATAGACTATCACTAAGAGATGGACCAGCTCCACAAATAACAGCCGGAACTCCTTTAAATGCATCTTTCCATCGATTTCCCACAAACGCATTTCCTATCTGCAAAATATTTTTACTAAGATTTTTACATAACTTGGGATAGTGGAGGCTTTCTTTAAAAAGAGCGTTGGAAAGCGTAGTTTTTCTCAAAATAAGCTCTTTGAGATTGCTCGCAGCAAAGTGAAGGCTCTCACCAAATTCAATTGTATTTTCTGGGTATTTACTAGCTAGTTTCTCTGCAATGGCTTCATCAAAACCATCTGGTAGATATTCTAAATGAACATTTGGCAGGTTAACTAATTCTCCAAAAGACTCTATTTCTATCATCGTGACAATCTTCCCTAGATCCTCCTCGATAAAAACAATCTCTAATTTAGGATATGTATCTAATGTAGATGCAATAAATGGAATCCAATGGGTAGAAATGCCTAGAAGATATAGAACATCTACATCTACTAGAGAATTTGGATAGGATACTTCGATGTCATCTAGTTCTTTTTTTTCACTTAGCGTTGTCAATAGTGCAAATGCAATTTCTGGATATTTTTCTTGCAACAAGTCTTGCCAGTTAGAGCTTTTTAACTCTTGCATCCTACCTCCATAAATCTATTGATTACATCTTTAAAAAAAACAGCTCTTGCAATCTTCTTAGGCAATTCTGCTTGTTTCTCTCTAAAAATTGGATACTTCCAAACCTCCCAAATCGGTTGTAGTAATTCTTCAAATAAGAATGATGTTTCAACTTCAAAGTCCAGAAGCGAGGTATCCATATTTTGAGAATTTGTGCAAGCAATGCCCTCTTTCAGAATCTTTGAAAGTCGCATTAATTCTGTATCTATCTTCTTAAGAGTTATTTGCACGTATTCTTTCTTTTTGTTTGATTTCTCAAAAGCTTTTTCTAAAAAGTTTTTAGAAAAATCAAATGTCTCCAATAGATACTTATTTGAAGCTTTATTTAAAGCTATATGCTCTGCGCCTTCAATTTTTAACCCTGAAGAGGTATTTACTACATGCAATCCTTGCTCAATTTGCTCCTCTATCCAGTAAGCGCTCATTTTAAAATCAGCCGTAGTAACAACATCTTCCCCATTGATGTTTTTAACACACTCTAATTGAACTTTAGTATCATTAGATGGCGTAACACCATCTGCATACCTTTTATCTTTGGGATAACAAAAGTCGCATCCCACTAAGATAATGGGACTACAACCAAGAGTTTTTGCAATTTGAATCTGAAAATTTACAACTGTCCATCCTGCATCTATTACAGGCTGTTCAAGCAAGTACTTTTCTAATGGGATTCCGCCTGTAATCCCCGCTAAAATTTGATCTGCGTTATATTTAGTAAGTAGGTCATGGTGAACTCGATTCAAATAAAACAAAGGATGATTTGTATACATGTGTTCATATAGTCTACTTTTTGGAGGAAATGGATCTATTGCAGCAACAAAGTCAAGAGGGATACATTCTAAATCAAGTAAGGATAGCGCCGCGCCTCCTGAAAAAAATAATGCTCTATCTGTATGTTTTTTGAGACCCCCAAGATCTTTTGAAAGAGAGGGCCCAGCTCCCAAAATTATTGCAGGCACACCCTTAAAAGGTTTGTTTTGAGAAATATATTTACTATCAGTTACCTGGAAATTCTTTCTCAGATTTTGATAACTTTGTATTCCAAAATCAGAATAGTTCGAAGCGGTAAGAAAAATTCCAACCTCTAGATTTTGCACTAAACCTTTCCACTCTGTTTGATTATTAGAAATATAGTGAGAGCTTGTAAACACTCTTTCCCAAAGAATTTGTTTTGCTTTTTCAAGGGTATCTAAATAGCAAAATGTAATTTGATTCTCTTCTAAGTATTTTTGGGCTTCCATTTTTTGTAAAAATGAAGCTAATCTATCAAGATCATCCTCAAAGAAGATGATACTGCGAAGTTTTTTTTCATAAAGCCAGGCAAATACTTCATCATGGAGAAAACTCACACCGAAGATATACAATGTGTCGATAGCATCAAATTCTAACTGCCTCTCAAGAGTTCGCAAAGGATAAGACTTATCAGCTAAAAACTGATGGTGAGAGAGTTGAAAAGCAAGAAGGGGATTTTTCTTTTCTAAATAAGAATACACATCGATTGTCATTTGGTAGCATCCAATAATTCTTGATAGGTTGGAATAGAATCCATAAAAAGATATTTATCTTCCTTTGCATCAAAATACCCAACAGCTTCTTGCGTTTTACCAACAAGTCCAATAAAAGTCGCTTGGATATAGTAGTTGTATCCAAGGACTTGGTCTAAGGTTTTTTGGTTGATCTTTTCCGCCTTGCACTCAATAACAAGAAGTGGGTGCAGAGAAAAATCCCCCTTGGCATAGCAAGCTATATCAACCCTTCGCTTAGGAAGATTTTTTGCATTTTGCAGATGAGGCAAGGATGCCAAATCTCTTTCGACCACAAGATAATTTTTAGGATATCCAAGAGAGTGAATCATTTTTTCAACAATAGAGTGCCTTACAATCTCTTCTGGATCAGATTTAATTTCTTTCGATCTAAAAGAGTCAAAAAAAGTTTCACTCAATTTTTTATTCAGGAGCCATCATCCCAAAATTACCATCAGTTCTACGGTAAAGAACCTTTAGGCCTTGGTCTTCTTCAGATCTAAAAACAAGAAAATTGTCATGAGAAAGTTGCATTTTCATAACAGCTTCATCAAATGTCAAAGACTTAAGAGGACGGGTTTTTGTTTTCATTACTTTTGGCATCTCAAAAGGATCTGGTAAAGAGTCATTATTCGCATCAGTAATTTCTTCTTCGATTTCTTCACTAGAGCTCTGGGTATTTTCTAAGATATTGACTTGCATATCAACAAAAGAGACGCCCTTGGCATGGTGAGATTGAATTTTATCTTTCCATTTCTTGATCTTAGCTCGAAGTTTTTCAAATGCTTTATCAATTGTTGCATACATATCCGTTGTTTCAGCATGTACAACAATTTTGAAATGAGAAAATTTCATAATTACATGAACAATATGATGAATTTTCTTTTCAACATCCAAACGAACAGAAACCTCTAAAATTTGTGGCGCTAATTTCTCTATTTTCCCAATTTTTTCTTCAATATAGTCACGTATAGGTTGGGTGATTTCAATATGTCTTCCAACTACATTGATTCTTGGAGTATTATCTTCATTTGGCTTTGTCATATTTTCCTCATATTAATCTACTTGGTTAAGAGTTGCAGTGTAGATTTTTTTTTGATTAGAGTCAAAAATTTCTCTTAGTTGAAGAGATGAAATTGCACCGAAGAGGATTCGAACCCCAAACCTCCCGGGCCGAAACCGGGTGCTCTATCCAGTTGAGCTATCGGTGCTCAGTTGCGATCATTTTACAAAAAAACAACAATTATATCTAAGAATATTGTGTTTTTGTAGAATCTAAACTTACCTAGGAGTCCAATGTCACATGAAAAAACTGAAGGAATTGTTCTAAAATCGCTTCCTTTTCAAGATTCGAAAAAAATCATTACTCTATTTAGCTTAGATTTTGGAATCATTACACTTATTACAAAAAAAATCAGCTCCAAGAATGTATCCCTCATACAACTACTTACTCCCCTTTCCATTGGAGAATACGCCTTTCGAAAAGGAAAGTCTGATCTTTACTCCCTACTTGACGGAAGCCTTATAGATACCCACTCAAAATACCGGGATTCTTATGACAAAATAGTAGTAGGAGCAAACCTAATTCGATCTGTGAGTAAAACTCAAATGCATGGAAATAGCGCTCCAAAACTCTTTATTCTTCTAAAGCGTTATCTACAAAAATTACCCGAGGTCAAAAAGCCGCAAAATCTATTATGTAGTTTTTATTTGAAGCTCTTGTTACACGATGGTATCGTCATTCCTCTTCAAAATTGCTCTAAGTGCAAACAAGCGGCATCTTGTCTTTTTTATGGAGAAAGCCTTTGCATTACATGCGCTCCTGAGCACTCATTACGTTTTACAACAGAAGAGTGGCAAACTCTCTACGCTCTAACCTACACAACAAAATTTAGTCTGCTCGATGGACTAGATATCGCTGAAACACTTAGAAAAAAAATTGAAATATTATTTAGCAATATCTAGATATTGCGAAAGGGGGGACTCGAACCCCCAAGAAGAATAACCCTCACTACCACCTCAAGGTAGCGCGTCTGCCAGTTCCGCCACTTCCGCAAAAAACTTGAAAATTTAGACGATTATCATAATAATATTGTCTCCATTTAGCAAGAATTTTCCTTATGAAATACCCATTTATAGCTCTTATCTATATCTATCAGAAGTGCATAAGTCCCATGCTTGGAAATACATGTCGATTTTATCCAAGCTGCTCGAAATATTCAATGGAAGCATTTAAGAAATATGGAGCCATTAAAGGGCTCTACTTAATGCTAAAAAGACTTGCAAAGTGTCACCCTTTTCATAAAGGTGGCGTAGATCCATTACCTTGAGATTTTTTCTCAGGGTATTTCACACGAAGATGGCGAGTAACAGCTAAAGTCTTTACAATTACTGTTTTTACCGTCTCGAACTCTTCAAAGGTAAGTTTGCACTCCTGAAATTGCCCATCTTCCATCTTATCCTTTAAAAGGCGATTGACAAGTTTCATAATTGCTTCTTCAGAAACTTCTTCAAGAGATCTTGAGGCAGCCTCGATTGTATCTGCTATCATTATTATGGCAGACTCTCTTGATTTGGGTTTTGGGCCAGGATATTGAAATTGACTCTTATCTACTTTAGTCTCGTCTTCATCCATTTGCTGTAATTGCTTGCGATAAAAATAATAAACAAGCGTTGTTCCATGATGCTCTCTAATTACATCGATAAATGTCTTAGGCAAGCCATGTTTTCGAGCAAGCATCTCTCCCTCTACAACATGGGCAATGATTACTTGCGCAGATTCAATTGGAGTCAAAAGCTGATGGATGTTAAATCCACCCATTTGATTTTCTGTAAAGTAGTGAGGATTAAAAAGCTTTCCAATATCGTGATACAACGTGGAAACTCTACAAAAAAGTCCATTTGCACCAATTGCTTGCGCTGCAGACTCCGCTAAACTTCCTACAACCAAACAATGTTGATATGTTCCAGGAGCTTCAATACTCAATCTTCGGAGCAACTCATTACTTGGATCCATATACTCCATCAGTGTTATATCTGTCATAATATGGAATATCGATTCTAAAATGGGCAAGAGTCCAACAACGAGTATTGCTGTAATTAATAAAAAGGTAAATGTTGAGGTTAAATCTGAAATTAGAGAAAAATTCCAGAAGGTATTTTGGGCAAAACTATATACGAAGAAAATGGGAATAATACATACCCAAACCTTGCCGCAAATAACAAATACTTCTTTTCTTTTTTTAAGCTGCCTTGAAGCTAATATGGCAACAAATCCACCCACTAAATTTACAATTAAAAATCGACTATGATCAACAGCAAGTGTTAAACCTAAAATAACTGATAAAAAGCATGTGGTAAAAATAGCAATATTTGACCCAAGAAGAGAACATATTAAGATCGCTGTAAAAGGAATAATCAGCGGATACATGGCAGAATCCATCAGATTATTGTTCTCAGATAGAAGAAAATATTCTGTAATTTTGGCTAGAATTAAAGTGGTGATAATAATTACAGCATAAAGAGAGAGTTTTTTTATAGATCGAAAAAACTCTTTTTCCTTGTAGTAAAAATAAAATCCACCAATGAGTGTAATGAGCGTTGCAAAGAGAAAACTTCCCAAAATAGTAAGGGGTTCCCAGAGCATTCTTTTTTCCCCAAGTGATTTTTTCATTGCTTGAAGAAGAGCAACATGTCTTGGAGTAACTGTTTCGCCTTTATCAATGATTCGACTACCAGCTTGTATCTTGGTAAATTTCTCAGGAATTCCTTCTTCAACAGCCTGTCTTACATCTCTTTGATCCTCTGAGGCTAGAAACATTCCGTAGTAGTATTTCTTAAAGAAATTAACTACATAAATCGCTGTCGATTTTTGAAAGTCTTTTGTTTTTACAAGAGTTTTAACTATTGAAGACCAAAATGCTTCTGGCAACTCATTTGTTTTAGTAGCATCTGCAGGAACATAACTTATATAGTAAGCTGTTGAAAGTCCGATTGAATCCATTTTTTTAATTGTTCTTGCATCTGCAAACCTTGCCTGAAGAAGTGCATTCTGAACATCATCTCCAGCGTCATACATTTCTTCAAAAGTCACTCCTGGAAGATCTTCTCTCCAATCATGATCACCAATTAATAGTTTTTCAAAATCATATCTCTTTTGTCGAATTTCTCTTTGAGAAATTCGATAAATAGGACCAATATCCCGAATTGACTCCTGTTTAAGAAGAACCGTTCTTTCTTCATCTGGAAATTCAAAATCAACTTGAGCTACAATGTAATTTTTGGCAGTTGTATCTACATCTAGAATCTCTACTCTTACTTCTCTAAAGTGAAGAAATACTGCGAGTGCAAAAAGAATAATAAAACCAATAAGGAGCTGCGCACCTCTTTGCCCTTCTGTAAGCCAATTACGCAAACGACTGATTTTTTTTTCGTTACTAAAAGCCATGTAAAATTCTCCGCCCCTTCAAATTAAGACTTTTTAGCAGATTGTAGCAGAGGATTCTATTTAGACCAAATTAACTCTAACTATAAATAATTTGATCCAAAATTCACTTAAAAATTTTCTCGAAAAGATCCTTTCTTTTATGTTAAAACAAAAAGCTAAAGCGTAATTGTTTACAAGGAAGCTCCTATGGAAAAAACTCCCCCGATTTCAAGAAAGTACCGCCCCACAACTTTTGCAAAGGTAAAAGAACAACAATCTATTGTAACTACTTTGAAAAACTCAATTTCTCTTGGGAGAATTTCCAATGCGTATCTTTTTTCTGGCCTTAGAGGAACCGGAAAAACAACACTTGCCAGACTATTTGCCAAATCTCTCAATTGCCAAAATCTCCAAGAGAATATAGAACCTTGTAATACGTGTACTTCTTGCCAAGAAATTGCATCTGGAACATCTCTAGATGTTCTAGAAATTGATGGCGCTTCAAGCCGTGGCATTGATGATATTCGAAAAATCAATGAAACAGCAATGTATGCCCCTACTTGTGGAAAATATAAAATCTACATTATTGACGAAGTTCATATGCTAACCAAAGAAGCATTTAATGCTCTTCTAAAAACACTCGAAGAACCTCCTCCTCATGTTAAATTTTTCTTTGCAACAACAGAGCCCAATAAGATCCTTCCAACTGTACTCAGTAGATGTCAAAGACTAGATCTACAGAGAATTTCAACTAAGTCCATTGCAGAAAAGCTTTTACAAATTACAAAACTTGCAAACACAACTATTGAACAAGACGCTCTTTCCTATCTTGCACAAATTGCAGATGGTAGTATGCGAGATGGTGAATCAATGCTCGATCAACTCATCTGCTTTGCAGATGGCAATATTTCTCTTCAGATGGTCACAACTTCACTTGGAGCGGCAGATCCTGATTTTTTCTTTACTCTCCACTATGCAATGGAAAAAGAAGATATAAATTTTGCTTTTGATGCAGCCCAAAAGCTTTTTACCCTTGGTAAAGACCTCTATTTTTTCATCGAAAATTGCGCAGAACATTTTCGAAATATCCTCTTATGCTCACTTGGAAAAACCAATATTTTGCAATTAAGCAAATATCAAGCAATTTCTAGCTCTTATTCACAGGCTCATCTTTTTCGTATACTCGACTACCTCACCTCTTGCTTAGAAAGGTTTGCTAAAGCTCCCTTTAAAAAGATCCATTTAGAAATGATCCTTCTTCATCTTATTCGATCTAAAAAAAGACTCGATTTAGAAACAATTTCCAAAAAGCTTCTTGAGCTAGAATCGAAACTTTCTTCAGATACAATATCGCCTAAGCCAACACAAAACTTGGTTCCTAATGATAATGCTACTCCCTCTTCTGGTCCTGTTGAAAAATCCCCCACTCCCCCAATTCGAGATCAATCCTCTATAGAGTCTCTTACCATTAAGCCTAAAAAAGAAAAACCTGCACCTATGGCTCCAACCCCTATACCAAATGTTGCGCCTCCTCAAAAGACGCCCCCCCCTATTCAAAAATCTACTTTGCAAGAAGAAACCCCAAAATCAAGAAAATCAACCCCCAACGAAAAGTCAGCTCAAATGATGAGTGACATTACTCGAACACCTATTGATGAAACACTTATGCGATTTGCAAGTATAGAATTAAATGGAAGCCTTACTAACCTTTAGTTACGGTTGCAATTATTACCTATGTATATTATTATAAGACCTTTGATAAAAAGGAGCTTAATAATGGGATCTGGTTTTTCTAAAATGAAAAAACAAGCGAAACTTATGGAAGAGCAGCTTGGTAAAATGCAAGAAGAGTTAAAAAATACTGAGGTGGTTGGATCTGCTGGCAATGGACTAGTAACCATTACACTTAGTGGTGACAAAAAAATGAAATCTATTTCCATCAAAAAAGACTGCGTTGATCAAGATGATATCGAAGGGTTACAAGATTTGATCATAGCAGCTTTTGAGAATGCTTCTTCTAAAGTAGAAGAAAATAGCTCTATGCCCTCACTTCCATTCGGATTCTAATACCTTTTTGATTTTCTTTTCTATAGATTCAATAGCCTTAGCTGCATGAAATGTATCTAAGGCTTCTTTTGCAAGTTTTTCACATTGCTTTAAGGAGTACTTTGCAATCACTTTCTTAATTAGTGGAATATTTCTTGGAATTGATGAAAAAGACCTCAGACCAAGACCTATAAGTATAATCATGGAAACAGGATTTGAAGCTAGATCTCCGCAAACGGTCACACCCTGATTTGTTTTATTTGCTGCCTCTGTAATACTCTGTATTAATCTAAGCACACTTGGATGCATCCATTTGAATTGATCATTTGGATCCAGCTCAGTACGATCTGTTGCCAACACATATTGGGTTAAATCGTTACATCCAATAGAAACAAAATCAACTTCTTTTAAAATTTCATTAATCATGAGCGCGGCAGATGGAACCTCAATCATTGCTCCAATACGAATTTCATTTGCTAAGCTTTCTCTTTTTTCATTAGAGTAAATTTTTTGGATACAACTCTTTACAAGTTTAATTTCAGAGATATCAGATACCATCGGAATCATAATTGATACGCATGAGCCTGAATACGAGCAAAGAAGAGCTTTCAACTGCCTCTCTAAAACAACGGGATTTTTAAGCAGATATCTGATACCTCTTTTCCCAAGAGCAGGGTTTGCTTCCCCAGTTTCTGCTTTATCGCCACCTGTGTCAAAAAGGCGATACACGATGGACATATCATTTGATTGAGCCTTTATTTCTCTGTAATCAGAGAGCTGCTTTTCATAACTTAAAATTTGCAAATCTTGATCTAGGTATAACAACTCTGTTCTAAGTAAACCAACTCTGCAAATACCCATTTTTTGAAGAGCCGAAAAATTGGGATTTTTTCCCATATTTGCTTGCATGTCAATGCTTTGACCATCTTTTGTCTGGGCATTTTTAGATGCATCCTTTTCTAGGATTTTCTCTAAAAGCTTATGCTCTTTTTGTTTCTTCAGATATGACAATTTTGTTTTCTTTGTAGGATTCACTATCAACTTTCCATTTATACTGTCTAAGATTATATCTCCTTTTAATGTTTCGTTAGAAACATTTGGCATAGAAACACATGTAAGATAGGGAATTCCTTTCGCCTTTGCAATTAATGCAGCGTGGCAAGTGTGTCCACCTTTAAGTGACAGAAGAGCTAGTACACCACACGAAATGGCGTCAAGAACATCAGAGGGTGTAAGTTCTTTTGCAAATAAAATCGACCCCCTTGGAAAAATTCGTTTTTGTCTTTTGGGCCTTAAATTCTCAAGAACCCTTGATTTTACATCTTTTACATCTATGAGTCTTTCTTTAAGATAAGCATCATCAATGCTCGCAAATTGCTTTTCGTATTCACTCATGACAGAGTGAAAGACTGTTTCGGTACTTTTTAATGTTTCTTTAATCCGATCAACGACATTTGTCGTAAGAACAGGATCATCCAGCATTTGAATATGTCCATCAATGATATTGCTAGCATCTTTCGATCAATCTTCTTCTAGATTTTTTTGGAGCTGTTTTAGATCACCTTTAGAAGAGGTTACAGCTGCTTTATATCTACCAATTTCTGCGTCAACCTCGCCCGAATCAATAGGTCTTCCTGTATCAGGCATCCAGTTTCGTTCAATCAGAAAATGAGCTAACCCTATTGCAATACCTGAGCAGACACTAACACCTCGATACTCTTTTTCTTCGCTATTGCGCTTCATCCGACACAGTTTCCTCAAATTGATTTTCGAATGCGTCTTTTAAAGCTTCAAGGGTTTCTTCTGCATCAATTCCTTCGATTATAAGGTCGATTGTAGAATCTTGTTTAATGGAAAGCACGAGAAGACTCATCACAGATCTAGCGTCCACTGTTTGACCATTAAAACTAATAAAGACTGACGAGGTGTAGTTTTGAAGCAATTTTGCAAGTAAAGAGGCTGGTCTAATATGGAGCCCCAAGGAATTTGTTACTTGAACAGTGTGAGTGAGTTTCAATTCATTCCCCTCCTTTTTTTTGCGATTCAACCTGAAACAATATCTTTCGATTCTAAATCTACTCGCATTATTTCGAGCTCAAAGTTGCCAAACGAGCAATTTTTTGCGGGACAAGATAACTCTTCCTTGTTTGATGAGCAAGAAATTTTGTTTCAAGTCATGATACTTCCCTAAAATCAATTACGTTCAAATTTATTTGAAAAAAAGCAAATTCAAATAATTATTAAATAAATATTTATATTAATTATAAAATTTGATATTCGTTAATTATAATTCTTAAACAATTAAATTGCTTAAAATAAACATGATAGAAAACGAAAAAAACAAAGTAATTGTCATTGGCGGTGGGTTTGGGGGATTAAACGTAGTTTCCACCCTTCGAAAATCCAAAAAAAAGATTCTTCTGATTGATAAAAAGAATCATCATCTATTTCAGCCGTTACTTTATCAAGTTGCAAGCGCTGCTCTTTCACCTGCAGATATCGCAACTCCGCTCCGAGAAATTTTCCGCTCCTGCAAAAATGTAACAGTTATGATGGGAGATGTGGTTCACATCGATAAAAACAAAAAAGAAATCACTCTTAAAGATGGAGCAATTGAGACCTATGATTACCTAGTAATTGGAATTGGAGCTCGCCACTCCTATTTTGGAAAAGATGAGTGGGAACAATTTGCCCCAGGTCTAAAAACCCTAAGAGACGCACTTACAATCAGAGAAAAAGTCCTACTTTCCTTCGAGACGGCAGAACGTCTTGACGATCCAAAAGAAATCGAAAAGCATTTAAACTTTGTTGTGATTGGTGGTGGTCCAACTGGCGTGGAAATGGCAGGAGCCATTGCAGAAATTGCGCATAAGACACTTTTTAAAAACTTCCGAAAGATCCATCCTGAAAAGTCTAAAATCTATCTAATTGAGGGCGCTGATCGAGTCCTACCCCCCTTTCCTAAATCTTTGTCTAAACGAGCAAAAAAAGACTTAGAAAAGATGGGGGTTGAAGTAATTACAAGTAAAATCGTTACAAATGTTACAGCTGAAGGAATTGAGATCGGCACTGAAAAAATTCATGCAAAAAATATCATATGGGCCGCTGGAAATCAAGTTTCTCCATTACTAAAAGATCTCGAAGTAGAAAGAGATCGTCAAGGTCGAATCATTGTTGAAAAAGATCTCTCTATTCCTAACAATCCTGAGATCTTTGTGATTGGTGATGCAGCTCATCTTGAATCTAAAAAAGGGCCTCTTCCGGGCATTGCGCCTGTCGCCATCCAAATGGCTGGATATGTAGGAAGGGTTATCAAAAAAGACATTCCAAAAGAAAAAAGAAGGCCTTTTCGATACTTTGATAAAGGCTCACTTGCAACAATTGGGACAGGAAAAGCCGTTGGGTTTATGGGGAAATTAAGGCTTACTGGCCTTGTTGCATGGCTCGGATGGGGGCTCATCCACGTCGCATATCTCATTGGCTATCGAAATCGTTTTACAGTGATGCTTAACTGGATCTTTCATTACGTAACAGGAATCAGAGGTGCAAGGCTTGTCTATAAATCCATTGATGAAGAGCTACCTAAGAAAGACATTTCCTCGAAAAAATAGAGCAAGTAGCATTATTTAACAAACTCAAATGAAATACTCTCCATTTTGAAACTTTTCTCTGCTACACTCTATCTTGCATAAAAAATGATACACCGGACATCAGTTCTGTTTTTTACAATTTCAGCTAAAAGACTTGGAGATTTTGCCTCCTATTTTCGTAAATATCCTGCTCTGCAATGCGGATTGTGCCTATTATTTGGTACTCTCTTAAGTTATGAAAAT
>JAJFMH010000005.1 GCA_021772245.1 Chlamydiota bacterium
CTCGAATTGCTTTAGCCCTTATATTTCTGAGGTTCTATCAAAGGTTCGCGCAGATGAAAATTTTGATGTATTTAAAACTGCTCTAGATGAGGAGAGTGTATTTGTGAGAGATGATCTTACTTCACAATGGCTTCTTGAAAAAGAAAATGTAGTAGTAGAGCGCAGCAAAACTCATCAATTAATTGGGAAAGAAGTCTTTTCCAAGAAGAAAAATTTTCTTTCAAGTGTAGAAGTAAGTGATAACCAGGCATTTTTCTATCGATTAAATAAAGTGTTTAAAGATGAAAATTTAGATGTTGCAAATCTTGTAGAAGATGGTCGATCTAGTCTCTCAAAAGATGCAAAAAAAGAGGTGATGAAAGCTCTTTTAGAAGAGTTTTCAAAAGCAGATGGATCTATGCAAATTGTGATGGAGAAATCTTGAGTATTTTTCGAGATATTCCATCTGTTGAGCCCATTCATTTTTTTGAAATGAAAGCGCAATTTGCATTCTCAGACTTTGAGGAGGTTACTAAACCTTATAAATCGCCCTTTTTGCTACCAAGTTCATCTGAGCTTATCTATGAAGATTCGTTTGCAGAGGTAGCAGCTTGTTGGAGCGGAGATGGGCTAGGGTTCTTTGCGAAAGTAAAAGGCTCATTTACAGATGTTTCCTTTCCCAATTATCGAAAAGGAGATTCGTTTGAGATCTTTATTGACACTCGAGATAACAAGACAGCAAGTTTTACAAAATTCTGTCATCACTTTGTGTTTTTTCCAAAAGAAGTAGAAGAGTATTACGGTATGGAAATCACAAAAGGTAGAATTGATGATATGCATCAAAATTGTGATCCAAGTCTTTTAGATGTCAATATTCTATTTAATAGAAATTCTTATGAATATAATATCTTCTTGCCAAAGCAAGTATTAACTGGCTTCGATAGCTCTCTTTCTAAACTTGGTTTCTCGTATCGAATTAACCGGAAAGGGGAAGCTGCGCAGAATTTTACAACATCGAGTGACTTGAATCTCGAAAAAAATCCAAATCTTTGGGCAAGTGTTGACTTAATAAAAGGTAGTTAAATGAAAAAATATAGTGATACGCATGAATGGATTGAGGTAAATGGCAGCATAGGTATATGTGGAATTTCTACATTTGCGCAAAAAGAGCTAGGCGAGATTGTTTATGTTGAGCTTCCAAAAGTTGGAGCCGATCTTACTAAAGGGGATGAGGCTGTCATTCTAGAATCTACTAAAGCTGCAGCTGATAGTTATGCATGCGTTACTGGTAAAGTAATCGAGGTAAATGAAGTATTAAAACAGGATATCTCTCTACTAAATACAAGTCCTGAGAGCTCTGGGTGGCTATATAAAATTGAAATTAAGGATATGGCTGATCTTGATGCTCTTCAAGATGAAAAGCTGTATCGCTCCCAAACGGAGCTATAATCTGCTCTGGATATGTATCTTCTTCTTTAATTTCATCCAGTGAAATTCCAGTAAATCCCATAAATGATAGTGAGATAAGGCCTGTTGTTATAAAGGTAATTCCCATCCCTTTGAGTCCGGGCAAGGTATCTGAATATGTAAGCTTTTCTCTTATGGACGCTATAATAACGATGGCAAGCCACCATCCAAGCCCTGCTCCTGCAACATATACCATGTTTGCGATTAAGGGGTAGTCTCTCACAACTGCAAATAAACACGCTCCAAGTATTGCGCAATTGACTGTGATCAGAGGTAAGTACATTCCAAGGGCCATATAAAGCGCTGGCGCAAATTTATCGATGACAATCTCTAAAATTTGTACAAAAGCTGCAATTACAGAGATAAAAATCAAAAATTCCAAAAAGTTTAGGTTTATCTGTTCTGCGTCTATACCTAAAAAAGAAAGCCAATAAACAGCTCCTTCTTTTGTAATAAAATGATGTACGAACCAGTTGATGGTACCTGATATGGTTGTCACAACAAAGACCGCTAACCCGAGCCCCTGTGCTGTTTTAATCGTAGTAGAACAGGCTAAGTAAGAACACATTCCTAAGAAATTAAAAAGGAGAATGTTTTGTATAAAAACAGACTGAATACTAAGGCCTAGTAAATTGATCGTAGTATAATCTCCAATCCACATAATACTCTCACGTCTCGTTTTTTTGTTTAATCATATTGGCAATACCGATTAATCCACCGATTATAAAAAAGGCAGATGGCGCAAGCGCCATCAAAGTGGAGTTCTGATATGCGTTAGGATGAGCCTCGCTAATATACCAACTATGAGGAATGATCTGGTATCCCAAAAAAGTTCCGAATCCAAAGATTTCTCTGATGGTTCCTACAATTAATAGAACAAAGGCATAGCCAGATGCAGCGCCTGCCCCATCAAAGAAGGCAGGGAGTGGGGAGACATGTCTTGCCATAGCTTCTGCTCTTCCCATTACGATGCAGTTGGTAATAATAAGACCCACAAAGACCGATAGCGTTCGAGACATTTCATATGAGTATGCTTTTAAGAATTGATCCACTGTAATTACAAATAGGGAAATGATAGCAAGTTGCGCAATCATTCGTACGCTATCTGGAGTAATTTTTCGAATAAGAGATACAAAGAGACTTGAAAAGGCAGTAACGAAAATAACGGCTAAACTCATTGTGATTGCAACTTCTACTTTGATAGTCACTGCTAAGGCTGAGCAGATTCCAAGAACTGATACTAGGATTTGATTATTATTCCAAACCTGATCTGTATAGTAGGAAGTAAGTGCAGATTTTTTCATGATGCGCTCTTTAGATAGTTTTGATGCATTTTTATAAGAAAAGATCGATATGGAGCAAGAGATTTTCGATAGCTTTCTGCAACACCGATCGTTGTTATAGTAGCGCCTGTAAGCCCATCAACACTGTTTTTAGCAATCTCTTTGCTTTTTACCTCACTTGTAACTGTAGATTTTACCACATTGATGCCAAGTGGGGCATTTGAAAAATTGGTTTTCCCATCAAGATCCGGTTGAAAGATAACTTTATCATAAAATTGCTTTTGCCATTTTGGAAGAGAAATGTCACCACCAAGTCCCGGAGTTTCCTTTTGATCGTACCATGTTGTTCCAATAACTGTATTACCATCATTTGCAACACATAAATACCCGTATATTGCATCCCAAAGGCCGAACCCATTAATAGGAATCACAAAGCAAAGGTCGCTTTGCAGACAATTTTCATGCTGCAAATTAAGAGCCTCTTTTGGGTTTTGCTTAATGGTAATGAGCGATGGTAGGGGTAAATTTGGAAGTACAAAGTAGACAAGTTTATATTGAAGGTGAGCAAATCCCATTTTTTCATTTTGTTCAAAATATTCATTTTGATTGATTTGCAATTCTTCGAATGTATAGAGATTTCCATCTATATCAGTGAGCATTGGAATAATGCGATTTTCGTAAAGTTGTAAGATATCTGTTTGTAAAGCTTGTGTGGGACTACTTGAAATGATCAGGCGGCCACTATTTGCATTAAAGTTAGCGCCAGTGTATTTGCAATCTGCATTTTGGACTTGGAAGGTGTTATCAAAGGTTAGAATTTTGGCTGCGAGCAGTAGTTGTTTGCTTTTGTAAAGCGTAACAGCTTCTTTTTGCGGCTTTTTTAATATAGCAGCGAGAATTGAAAGGGTAAGGGCTGCTACAAAACAAATGCAGCAAACAAATAAAATGGTTTTTAGATTACTTTTTTTTTGATCCACTATGGAGCCCTCTTCCATTTTCTTTTTCTCATTGCTTTAATCGATATATGATCGATTAGAGGTGCAAATGCATTACCAAATAAAATTGCAAGCATCACGCCCTCTGGAAAAGCTGGATTAATTACACGGATTATAATCGTGAGTGATCCAATTAAAAATCCATAAATCCATTTCCCCATTTCGAGACCAGGCGATGATACAGGATCGGTCGCCATGAATACGAGTCCAAATGCTAAACCACCAAGAAGCAAATGTTTATATGCGGGAAGGTCATATTTAGCTGGATTCCAAAATCCAAGCTCAAATCCAAGGTATGTAGAACCTAACTGGAATAAACACGCTGTAAAAAGAGCCCCAATAATAATGGATAACATGGTTCTCCAGGAGCCTATTCCAACCCAAATCAAAAAAATTGCTCCGAGCAGGCAAGCAAAGGTAGATGTTTCTCCAAGAGATCCTATTTGATTACCAAAGAAAAAGTTGGAATTTGTAAGTTTACCCTTTCCATATTTTAAATTTGCAAAGTGATAGGCTGCGCTGTAATTTTCTTGTGATAAACCAAGGCCCCCCGATTTTGGCGGGGCAGTTACAAAACTTTTAATCTCTTTTGCATCTAAATTCCCAAGGTGATTTGTTGATGGATTAAAGCGAGTCCATTTATAGAACTGCCTTTGCAAGATGGGAAGCGTTTTTAGAGAAGTTTCAAAATTACTTGCTATTGCATCAACATGTACTCTCTTTATGTCTGTTGAAATATTGAAAAGATTTAATGGGGATGCAGTCGATACATTATCAATCATGGGAAGATGAGACTGGGTGTTAATAACAGTGACACTTTCTTTGATTTTTGTTGGGTTGGTTCCGACCCAAATATCTCCTGTCATTTGGGCGGGAAAAGAAAAAAATAGTATGCATCTACAAATCAGGGCGGGATTAAAGATGTTCATTCCAGTGCCACCAAACAGTTCCTTTCCAAGGATTGTTCCTAAAGAAACACCGACAGCTACCATCCAATAGGGAATCGTAGATGGAAGGATCAAAGCATAAAGAATTCCAGTTACTAGAAATCCTTCAGAAATTTCATGTTTTCTAACACTTGCAAAGAGCACCTCCCAAAAGCCACCGACCATGTATGAAACAGCAGTAATTGGGACAAAAGTAAAAAGCCCATACTTTAGAATCGTTAAAAAGCGAAAATCTGAAAATGCGAATTTAATATAGGCCGAAAAACTTGTCGATGCATGCATATATTCGCTTAGAAAATCGTATCGAGCGCTTCCATAAACAAATTTTTGCATGCCAGAGTTCCAAATCGACATGATAATACATGGAACAAGAGAGACAACTACAAGGATCATCCAACGCTTGAGATCAATTATATCTCGAATATGAGGCCCAGATCTTGTTTCATCCGATACTTCGTAAAAAAAAGAATCAATTGCAGTGATGAGGGGCTTTACCTTAGCAAGTGGTTTTCCAACGTCTGTTTGACGGAGAGAGAATTGTAATATTTTTCGAAGCATATCAAGGTCAACATTCGATTTGTAGAGTTGCGTGAAAATCTTATAACATGGAGGTATTTATGGAAATTGAATAGAGCATTCCTTAGAATAGATTTTGATTTTACTAAAAAGTTTACTTTCCGAGCGATCTATTCACTTGGAAAAATAGGTGTTTTTTGACATACGTTAGTGTGAACAAAATTGTAGCAATAAGGGTTTATAATGGGTTTATTTAAGGCATTGAAAAAAGCTAGTGTAAAGAGAAAAAAAATTCTTTCTCTAATTCTTGGAATCTCCATTATTGTTTCGGTTTTTACTTTTCATGAAAGGGTTGTTTGCAAGACTGTTGAGACGGCTCTTACTAAAAAATATCCCAATATTAAAGATTATTCTTTTTCTTATGATGGAATGTATATCTTAGATAAAAAGCTCATCCTTAAAAATGCAACTCTTACTGAGAAAAAAACGAAAGCCAAAACTCTTGTTATTGATGAAAGCTGCTTAAAGATTCATTGGAATGGGTTTCCTTTTGATATCTCGGTTGATTTATTGCTAAAAAAACCTGTTCTTTCTATGACAAAAGAGCAAATAACAAACACCGCCCTCAGTTTTAAAACAGATTCTAAAAATAAAACAATTACAACCTTTGTTGAAGAAGGGGAGATTCGTTTAGTAGAAGATGGAAATAATGTATCATCTATTTATGCATCTATGGAAAAAGGAAAGCCACTTGTCTTTTCAACCCAGAAAGAAACACCTGATCAATCTTTTGTTTCAATCACACCAGATTTAAGTCGTAAAGGTTCAACATTTCATTTTTCCCATCTAAATTTGTCAAAAATTTCTCCCTTTCTTGATGGAATATTTGCAAAATTTTCTTCAAAGTGGAATGTCAAATCAGGTTTTTTAGATGGAGATGCTTACGTATCATCTGTTGAAATTTCCTATGATCTTACTGCAAACCAAATGGAAATTCAAAACCCTGGAATTGGAGTTTGCGCAAAACTCGAGGAGATTTCTTGGACTAATCGGAATTTACTGCTTGGTAGTTATAGTTTAGAAGAAACAATGTTCCATGCACTGCTCGGAGAGGGTTCTTTAAAAAATGGTGTACTTTGTATTGAAGATGTTTCATCTAGCGGATTTTTTGCTGAAATTGAGTTAAATGGAGACGTGGATATGTCTCAAGAAATGAAGCTAGTTGGTGAATTTCGAAGGGGTAATAAAAAGTCAAATTTCGCACTGGATGGGCTAGCAAGTTTTAAAGATAAAGAAAAATGGAAATTAGATTGCAATTTAGATTGGGATAAGAAAGAAAATTCAGAAATGGAAACTCGCTTTTCTTTTTCTTCAGAAGGAATGGAAAAATATATTATCGATGCGACATTTACTAACTTAGATATTGATCATATCAAACTTATTCAAACCTTTCTTCCACAAGCTCTTACCAAAGATGTGTATATTAATGAAGCGCTTTTAAGCGCACATGTACGTGGAATTTGCCACGGAAAAAAGTGGGAATCACTCGTGATTGATGATTTAGTACTGAAAGACTTAGATATCGAACTTGCTGCCTTTGAAGTTAAATGCATAGGCGATGAGGTATATGGGCACTTTGCAAGCACAGACCCTTTTACAAGTAACTTTGAAAAAAGTACTTGGGAGTTAGATGCGCATAAATTTTTGATACAAAGTAGTAAGGAAAACCAAGCGTTCTTACCTCTTGAAAAGCTAGATTTTAAGCTTTCCATGAAAAACAATAAATTCTGCCCATCGTTTGCCTGGGGGGAAATCAATGGATTTGATTGGAAGGTAAATTTCGATGGGAACATTTCAAATTTAAATATTAGTGCAAATATAAAAACGCCTACAAACCATTTGCTTACTTTGTTTGATAAAGAGCAAAGTTTTGATTTTCCTGTACTTTTGCAGTCAGATATTGAGGCTTCTATTGCGAAATCAAATGCAGGGTGGAGTATTGTAGGCAAATGGGATCTTATTTCAAATTCGCAGAAAGTAGACCCTACTGTTTTCACATTGGCCCTTTCTGATTTTGATGTATCAGACGGCATAAGCATTCCACAAGTAATGGATTCATTTCAAAAGTTAGAATTTGAATCATTCCCACTCTCAGATACATCTATAAATCTGTTTTTCCAGCTAGCTGGAAAAAATTGGAGGGTAGATGGTGATGTGGCTTTTAAAGGTGAAGTTGATAGAGACGGGGCTAAAATGGTGTTTAACACACCAAATGTACTGCTAGATACAAATTTTATAACTCTAGAGTTTGAAGCGAAAGAAGATGGAGATCAAACTATTTCCTTCGACTTTATGAGTGAAAAATGGAATGGGTTGATTCCTTTGCAAAATGCAAAGCTCACAGAAAAAGCAACAGGGCTGATTTTTAAAGAGATGGATAGCTTAGTCTTCCTAAAAGGGGATGATATGCAATTTAGCAAGTTGTCGACAAAGTGTGAAGATATTTTCTTTAAAGGAATCGCGGATTTAAAATTTTTTGATACTGGAGAGACGCAGCTTCATCTTGTTGCAGATGAAATTGATGGTAATATTCAAAATGCGCAGAAAATTCTTCAGAAATTTGATTCCTTTTCGAATTCTTATTTTCCTTTAACTGGAAGCATCATAGGTGAAGAGGGTAGTTTCATTTTAGACGGCGTGTTTGAACAGTCAAATGCGAGTACTACCTGGAGCAGTAATATCCGAATAAACAATGGCTCGTATCCACTTTCAGATGAAGTTTCAATCCACCAAATCGCTTGCGATTTTTCGTTTGATTCGCTCAAAAGTGAATGTCTTATTGGAGAAATTACGGGGGATGTAACTGTTGTTTCTGATGCGGTGTCAAATGGATACACATTGAAAGGACATAATTTGAGGTATGAGGTTGATGAAGAGTTTCAATTCGATATCAGGTTAGAAAATCAGACGCATGATTTATTTAGACTCTGTGGCAAAATGGAAAGCCTTGAACATGGATTTGCAATCAGATTCGATCAATCTCTTTCGCATTTTTTTAGTTCTAAACTTGAGTTTAATAAAATTCATCTTACTCGAGACTTTAATGTTGATATTTGTGACTTGAATCTAAACCTCTCACTACATGATTTCATCAATCACTGCGAGTTTTTTGCAAACATGGGAATCTATCCTATCAAAGGAAATTTGCTTGAGGATTTGAAATATGCAGAGGTTGATGGCTCAATTTCCATTGATATTCAACGAGAGGCTTATTTTAAGCCTTTTTATGTATCTATGTTGAGTAATAAGCCTTCAATTAATAAAAATATTTTTGAGGAATTTTTGCTTAAGGCTGAAATAACTTCAGATCGAATTTCCCTTATGCATTGTAAATTAGATGACTTTACACTTTTTGGAACAGTGGAGAGAAATTACGAGGGAAGAATCAATATTCCATTACTCGAAGCAACTTGGAATAAATCCTACATTGAAATTTTGCATGGTGATTTTTTTGAAGATATTCTTAGCTTTAAAATTAGACATTTAAACCTTTGCTTTGATGAAATTATACCTGGACTTTCTCTGGAAAATAACACCCAACTTTCATACCTCAGAGGTAATGTTTATTCTTCTGGAAATGTAGAGGTAGATATTACGAGTGGGATTAAAGATTTTGATATAAAATCTGTAATACAATTGGGATCTGATGATTTTGGTGGTGGAAAAGTTACGCTTCAATGTCAAACACCTCTAGCTATTAATTATTCAAAAAAATTGGGTCTAAATATCAGTGATATTGATTTTAATTTAGATTTAAATGACATGAAAAATCATTGGTCTAAATTTAAATTAGATCAATTTGTCCTATTTGAAAAAGAAATAGAGGCAAAAGGCACTTTATCAGTGTCTCCAGAATTTTTGCGATTTATGGGTAAAGCTGACATGGTTCCCTTTATTTCTCATAATGATGATGAAATTACTTTTTTTGATTTCCCATTGAAATGGGAAAATCAAATCGATATGCAATACGAGCTCAATAAGTCGGATGAATCATTTACTGCAAAGGGTGAGCTGAGAGAAGGCTATTATTGGATAGGAAATAAATCATGGAATTTAGAAAACATTGGTTTTGAAGTTTGTGATAATCAAATGCAAGTTTTTGCGCAGACGAGTTTTAATGAACATCCATTTGAACTGAAATCCAAAGCCTACTTCTCTGATGAGATTTCTTTAGTCACATCAGTCTGCGCTAAAAAAGAAGAGGTAGACCTCTCAAGTAGAGATCTTACTATCCATAGTTCATGGAGAGAAAATGATGGATTTTCGATTCAGAGTATTGAAGGAGAACTTTGTGGTTTAGATTTTGCCTTTAATAAAAATCCTAAAATTGAACGTCAAGATTTTGTGAGTCTGACCGGATTTTTAAAAGTCGATGGAAATGATTTAGCGCAAGTTCTTCCCAAACCTTATAGAGATATATTTACAAAAATAGAGCTTGGAGATGGATATACTATCTTAGGAGAGCTTTCGCTTCATAAAGCAAATCCAAAGCTTTCAGAATTTAAAGGATACCTTAAAGGTAAGAATTTTGAGCTAATGGGATCAAATATGGGGATTCTCTTTAGTGAGCTTTCAGTAAACTCTAAAAAAATTAACTTAGATCGATTTTCTATTACAGATGAGGCTGGGCATTTGAACATCCCGAGTATATCTATTCGATCACGTATAGATAAGGCTGAAGATGGTCAAAAAAATACTCTTTGGGATTTGACAGTTCCTAGTTTGCAAATCCAAGATTTTAGACCGAGTTTAATATCTGTAATTGGCAAGAAAAGAAGTCAGCTCAAACCTTTTGTTATTTCTGATCTAACTTTTAAAGATGTCAGTGGAACTCTTGGTCACAAAGAGAGTTTTTCTGGTAGCGGAGATCTGACGTTCATTAATACCTTTAAGAAGGATTATCATCTGATTGATATTCCAATCGAAATTATTTCGAGGCTTGGCTTAGATCTTGGAATTTTAGTTCCAGTATGTGGAAAATTAGAGTATAAAATTGAGGATGGAAAGGTAGTTCTCGAGGACCTAAAAGATGCCTATAGCGAAGGTAAAAGATCTAGATTTTATCTGTCATCTAATCATCGTTCTTATGTTGATTTAGATGGAACCCTCAATGTAAAGATTAAGATGAAGCAATATGTGCTTCTGAAACTTACAGAGCCGTTTACTCTTTCTATGCAGGGTAGTCTTTCAAAACCTTATTTTGCGCTTAGATAAGTTGCGGAAAAGAGCATCAAAAATACTTGATGCTCTTTCCTATTTTTTCTATCCAAAGATCTGTATTCATTGTCAAAATCTAATTGAAAAAAAGAATGCCTTTTTTTGCTCTCACTGCCAGTGCCATATTCAACTGATAGAAAGCGGCCTTCGATGCAAGAATTGTTTTTTACCCAAAGAGCATTTCGACCAAATCAGCTGCGCATCATGTCGATCTCAGATGTCTTTACAAAACACTACTATAGCCTTTGAGAAAGAAGGGCCGATTTTGACGTTGCTTTCCAAGGTGTCTAAGCAAGATCCAATGGATATTATTTCTCTTTTTGCATCCTATATGTGTATACAATTCTTAAAAAAAGAGAATGTCATTCCTGATATCGTATGTTTTGCTCCTCAAAGTCCTTTGCAAAAGAATTTTTTTTTAGAGGGGTTTGCAAAACACATAGCTAGGACTTTGTCTACAAATTATGAGGAGTTATTTTACAAATTTGATGAGGCTCCTTACAAAATCAAGGTTAAAAAACTCTATGGTCATCAAAAAACAGTACTCATCGTCGACGAATACTTATCGAGTAAAAAAAGAAAGCAATTGTATCAGATGCTTAAGGGAACCTGCTTCAAACAAGTCTTTGAGTTGTACGTTTTAGATGGATGATGTTAATAATAACAAGAATTTTTAAATGAGGGAGAGGCATTAGAAAATATGAGTGATTGGATTGTTATTTCGATTTTAACTCTATCTGCAGGTCTTGCAATGGCTTTAGGAGCAGCTATTGCAGCGATCGAACATATTGGCAGTCGCTGGATAGAAACTGAGCTTAGACATGCAGTAATAGCATTTGGTGGCGGTGTATTGCTCTCTGCTGTCTCATTTGTACTGGTTCACGAAGGTATGAAAAATTTAAGTTTTATTCCTGTAGTTTTGAGTTTTGGTATTGGCGGTTTTATTGTAATGGCAATTGACAAAGTGCTAACAAAAAAACGTGAGCATGTTTCGCAGCTTGCAGCAATGCTTCTTGATTTTATACCAGAAGTAATCGCTCTTGGCGCTATTTATTTGTTAGATAAGCCTTATGCGTTGTTACTTGGACTATTAATTGTTTTTCAAAATATCCCAGAAGGGTTCAATGCTTTTCTTGAAATCCGATCATCATCTAAGCATCAAGGATGGTTTATTATTTGTATATTTTTAGCTATGTCAATAATAGGACCAATTGCTGGGCTTACAGGTTATTTTTTTCTTTCTGAAAATCCTGAAATTACTTCAGGGTTCATGCTATTTGCATCAGGTGGTATACTGTACTTGGTCTTTCAAGATATTGCTCCTCAAGCTGTCTTAAAAAAGCACTGGGCTCCTTCATTTGGAGCTGTTGTTGGATTTTTATTTGGAATGATAGGCAAGATGTTAATTGTCTATGTCACATAATCTCTAAACTTTTGTGTGTAGAACTTCCCCCTTATGTCAGCGTAGTTGTCGCATTTAATTGAACAAAGGAGTTTAAGAAATGCAGACAAAGTACACAGAATCATTATTTAGAACATTGAAATACTACCCGAAATACCTAACTAATCCTTTTACAAGCTTGAAAGAAGCCAGGTCTTGAGTTACAGATGGATTTTTATTAAATACACAGATGTAGAGCTGACAAACAATCTAGCAGAAAGATTCCCAGCTAATTAAATTATTTCTTCTTTAAAAGAAATTTTTTCAGCTTTGAATTGAAAACCACCTGTTGATTTGAGCTCAGTTTGTTCAAGCATATTAAATCCAGAATGTTCGAGTAATTGGGGAACAAGATCATTTGAATGTTCATAGAAATGCCCACCAAGTTGTCCCATAAGTTCGCGTGCTAGAGGATGTAAATCTGTAGTAAAAATAGTGCCAACTAGAATACCCCGGTCAACTAAGCATGTGTGAATTTTCTCCATTGTGGCGCGTAGGGCTGATGGTGGCAAATATGGAAAGATATCAATGGCCATTACAAGATCGAAAGGTCCATCATAAGACTCCATAGTTGTTATGTCTCCACGGCGTAAACGAAGGTTCTCTTTAGGACAACCTATTTTTACACTTTCGTTAGCAAGTGTCAAAAGTAACTCACGTGATTTTTCAATTGCGGTTACATGAGCTCCGGCTATTGCCATTGGCAATGTATTTGCACCAATTCCGGCTCCAAGATCGAGGATTCTACTTGGCAGAGAATCAAAAAGTTCATATATATATTCGCTCTGTTGATTACATGAAGAAAACATCTCCATCTGGTGCTCTTCTGCATTTTCTGCAATTATTTCCCCCTGCAGAACCACTTTATCTTTAGGTGAATAGGTTGTTGGAGTTGTCTCAATTTCATCCCAAAAGGAATCAGTTGAAGTTACGTTGCTAGCCATAATTAAATTCCGTAATTTATTTTTTATTAGTATAATAATAGAAAATGTCATTGTTTATTTCAATATAAAGTTAATTTTTATTTATGCGCTTCGATCTTGAAGGGTGTTTTATTTGATGGTATTTTCTGTTTGCTCTTATCCAATTAATTATTTTTTTAATAGGGCAGAGGAAGATGATCTCTCACAAGGGGAACTTACACCTTCACAGTTGCGTGATATTCAAGAGGCTCAAAGAACATTTAGCGCAGAGTCAAGACGTCAAATCGCTATTCTTATGGCAATTGATATTGTTGGGCTCTCCACGGCAGACAGGGCTGCATTGGAAGCAAGGTTTATCGAAATATACAGAGCTGAAGGATATCAAGGTGATATGCTGGAGGCTGCACATGGTATATTTAATCGTTAAATTTAAGAATGAATATTTTGTTTAGTCATTTGAATCTGCTCACGCAACGCTTCATCTTTTTCAAGTTGCTTACTGATTTTTTTCCAAGAGTGTAGAAGTGTGGAGTGCGTTTTTCCACCGAATGCTGAAGCAAGTTTAATAATAGGATCTTTTATTAGCTCTTTAGCTAAGTACATCGCAATCTGTCTTGGAAAGGCGACTTCCTTAGTTCGAGAAGACCCACGTAGATCACTTACTTTTACATCGTACATTGCAGATACACTTTTTAAGATATTATCAACAGTTATCTTAGCTTCTTTGGGAGTAGAGAACATCTCGCCTAGAGTCTGTTTTGCAATGTCTAATGTGACATCTTGCGCAAGGAGTTTGCAATATGCACCAAGACGATTAATAGCGCCTTCTAACTGCCTAACATTTGATACAATATTTTCGGCGATATAGAAAGCAACTGAGTCATTGAGGTGGATGCCTTTTAGCTCTGCTTTGTATTGTAAAATAGCAACTCTAGTTTCTAAATCAGGCATAGCGATGTGCGCCACTAAGCCCCATTCCATACGAGCAATCATACGCTCAGATAGTTTGAGTTGACCTGGAGGTTTATCACTTGTGATTACAATCTGCTTATTTTGATTGATAAGGCTTTCAAAGGTGTTGCAGAACTCTTCTTCAAAGTTCATGCGGTTTTGCAGAAACTGAATATCGTCGACAAGTAAGATGTCTAAGTTGCGGTAGAATTTCTTCATCTTGTCGATTTTTTTGTTTTTCAAATGATCCACTAAATCATTGATGAAGCCTTCCGTTGTAATCGAATGTAGGCGAAGTTTTTTGTGATTTTGTTTTAGGTAGTGAGCTATCCCGTGGAGTAAATGCGTTTTACCAAGGCCAACACCTCCATGAATGAATAGAGGGTTATAAGACTTCCCAGGATGCTTTGCAACACCTAGCGCTGCTGACTTGATAAATTGGTTAGAGGGACCTTCAATGAAGCTTGTGAAGGTGTATCGTTCGTTTAGAAAAAAAAGTTCTTTTTCTTCTTTGGGTTTAGAGGAAGGAGTATTAGAGGTGCTTGTTTCAAGTTCTGCAACAATAAATTTAAGATTTGGATCTTCGCTATTTTCTGACGGAAAAAAAAGAAGAAGATCCTCTTTGTAGTTGTTAAGTAGATACTCTTGCACAAAGATATTTGGAACTTCAAGTGTGTGAGTGCTTTCAGAAAAGCTAATCCATTTAATGGGTAAAAACCAGTTTTTATATTCAATAGGGCTGCATCGCTCTTGGATAAAATCTAAGAACTTATTCCAGGTGTCTTTTCCCTCGATGGTTAGCATAGCTTTCCTTGAAATTCAATTCAGAATGCATTTCTAAAGAGATTTAGAAACGATTTTCATCCAGACAGTAACATCTGGTTTCAATGCTCGCAAGTGATTTTGATTAGAATTTGGAGAGCAAATTGTAAAGCCTTAATAGAGGGAAAGTTAGCTGTAAGCTTCTCTAAGAGCAGATACTTCGTCTCTGACCTTTTCATCAGGGCTTTCCTGCTCAAGTCGCAGTGATTGCATATCGGCTTGTCTTTTATATCCAAGTAGATAAAGGGCTTTAACTTTATTAATAAGAGTAGAGGAATGGTTCGGATTTTTTTTAAGCGACTTCTCTAAATAGTTAAGTGCAGATAAATTATTACCAAGCTGCAGATGCAATGCACCAAGTGTTTGCAAATCATATTCTGCTTCTTTTGATAGAATAACAAGTGCCTCAAAAAATGGAAGGGCTGTTTCATAGTGACCCTGTTTAATATATGAGTAACCTACAAAACGAAGATCTTCAATTTCATCTTCGCCCCAACCAAGCATATCTAACCAATTAATATCACTCATATCTAACCCTTTGTGAATTGCATTCTTCTGCCATTTACTGTTTCTACATCTGTATTAATTTCATGTAGACTCTTTAACACTAAAAGAAGCGATTCAGATTCTTTTTTTTTATTCTCAATTGCAGCATTCTCTTCCCAGCTATATGCGCCTTTAGCAGTGGACACATCTTTACTAAGCTGCTCATATCCTGATTGTATATGAGATATACAAGTATCAATTTTTTCATTTGGTCCAATTGATTCAGCTGCAACATAGGTAAAAATCGATCTTCCTCCTGTATTATAGTCGTTTGGAGGATTAAATGCTGCGATAGAATTAGGTCCTTTTGTTCCTAAAAATGCTTCTAACTCTGGATTAAAGGATGGTGCTAAGGTTTCTTTTGTCGTAGCGTTTGAAATCTGAGCTCCATCTGTAATATAGGTAGAATCTTTTTCATGAGTAGCATAATCACGTGAGCTGCCAATCGGAAGATTATCTATTGTTTCCATGTGATTCCTTTAATTTATGATTTTAGAATAAGTTTGTCTTTAGTTTGGATGTAATACGCGAATTCTTTTTTTTAAAGAGGAATCGAAAATTACTGAAAAATTAGCTTTCAAATTCAGAGTTATCCACAGGTTTCCCACATTTTCCCACATGCTGCAAGTTCTTGTTGTTAAGTTTTTTGCGACGATTATAAACGCAAGAAAAGGGACTTTTGATCAAAAAATATTGCCAAGTTTTGAAACCGGTGTTAGGATGTGGAATTATGTGGAAAAACGAAAGTGTGTAAGTTTTATGAGTCGCTTCTTTTTTAATGGATCAAGCACAGCAAAAGTGGATGAAAAGCATCGCTTTGTGTTGCCTCAGTCTATGAGGTTTGGTCTGATTGAAGATGGCAAATTAGAGTTTACCATCGCAATTGGAATGGGAGGGTGTCTTACCATTTATCGAAGAAGTGAAATTGAAAAAATTGTGGAAAAATTTAGAGCTAAGCAACACAACGTTAAGCTCCAAAAGTTTTTTACGCTTTTCTTTTCCACCTTGCACCACACAACTTGTGATAAAATAGGGCGGGTGAGTTTACCTTCAATCCTCATGCGTGCAACGGGGATTTCAGATGAAATTGTGGTAGCTGGTGTTCTAAATAAAATCGAAATCTGGCCTCGTCAAAAATACGAAGAGAATCTTAAAGCATTTTTGGAAGATAGTGAAGGGGAGACAGATCTTGGAAAACTTGCTGAGGAAGCATTTGCAATGATAGATGATTCTGCGCCAACTACAACGCCTGATGTATCATTATCTGATCAGAGGGAATTTGAAAATCTATGAATGAGCCACACATTTCCATCTTAGTTGAAGAGTTTTTAGAGCAATTTTCAGATCGATCTTTGGAAGTATTTGTAGATGGAACACTTGGCGCTGGTGGGCATGCAAAAGCTATTTTAGATGCTCATCCTGAAATCAAAATCTTTGTTGGTTTTGATCGAGATGAGTCTGCAATGGAAATTGCAATGGAAAGGCTGAAAGATTTTGAAAGTAAAACAATCTTCATTAGCGATAATTTCGCAAATTTAGATCAAAGGCTAAAAGAAAAAAACATCCAAAACGTCGATGGTTTTTTTTTGACTTGGGGGTGTCATCTATGCAACTAGATCAAAAGAAAAGAGGCTTTAGCTTCATGAAAGATGGTCCGTTAGATATGCGTATGGACAAAAGGCAGAGACTCACTGCGCAAGAAATTGTGAACACTTGGTCTGAAAAAGAGATTGCTGATGTCATCCGTGAATACGGAGAAGACCCTAGATGGAAAAAAGCTGCCAAAGCGATTGTTACAGAAAGAAAAAAAAGCAAATTTGAAACTACGAAGCAACTGGCTGATTTCATTCAAAATTCCTTGGGAAGAATTGGTGGGAAGAAAATTCATCCCGCAACCCTTATTTTTCAAGCTCTTCGTATTTGTGTGAATAGAGAGTTGGATTCTGTGCAAGAGGGTATTAAAAATGCGATGAAGATGTTAACTCCTGGCGGGAAAATGGGCGTAATTAGCTTTCATTCCTTAGAGGACCGCATCGTTAAAAATCTTTTTCGAGAGTCATCAACCCCGCTTCGAAAAATATTCGAAAGTCGGGAAGTTTCAGTTCAACCCATCATTGAAAATCTAACCAAAAAACCCATTGTTGCTACTCGGTCCGAAGTTAAAAAGAATCCGAGATCTAGAAGCGCTAAAATGAGATTTGTTCAAAAGATATAGGAACACTACATGAAAAAACAATTTGCTGGACTTGTGCTGCTTGGCATTTTTTTCATAGGTTATTTACTGTGTCTTCAAGTCGAAAAACAAAACGATCTAGCAACGCTTCGAATTAAGCTTCCTAAACTCACGAACGAGCTTCTGAAAATCGAAGAAGAGAATACTCGTATCACATACGAAATTGACACATTTGAAAATCCACGCAATCTAATGAAACTTGCGAAGCTTGCAGAATATAGTGAATTAAAACACCCTATCATGGAAGATGTTGTTATGCTTGGTGAAGCTTTAGCAATCCATGTGCCGGATGAGCGTAAAATTGAAATTATTGGAAATTCCTCTCCAAATACCCTCATAGGTGCAGCAACATACGCGAAATAAAATGCTAAATGGCAAAAGTAACTTTTCCTCTATTCGGCTACTTATACTTGCATTTTTTGTGTTCTTTCTTTTTGCAGCTCTTAGTGTGCCATTTTACAAATTGCAGATCATTCAAGGCTCTAAGTGGCATAATCTTGCTGACTTGCAACACTTTCATACGATTAAAGAACCCGCTAGACGAGGTGTTTTTTATTTTAGTGGATCAATAAGAGAGGATCATCCCTCTAAACCTGCCCCTATTGTAATCGATGTTCCTAAATTCCATCTTTTTTTAGATCCAATTGCAATACCCACTAGATATCACAATGAAGTAGTTACAAACTTGAAGCAATTGCTAGCAAATGAAAAAATTAGAGTTTCTCTTAAAAAGGAGATTGCTCGCAAGTCTCGTAGTAGGAGGGTTGCTCTTTTTTTAGATCAACGCACAAAAGAAGAAATCGAGCAGTGGTTTTTTTCTTTTGCTAAAAAAAATAAAATTGCTCGTAACGCAGTTTATTTTGTAAAGCACTACAAAAGATCTTACCCCTATCAAAATATGCTAGGATCGCTGCTGCATACAATCCGTGATGATCCAGATGCCACCACAAATCAAAGTATTCCAACAGGGGGATTGGAGCATGTTTTTCAAAATATTTTAGAGGGGATTCCTGGAAAAAAAAGATTAATTCGATCGCCTAAATATCCTTTTGAGCCTCACCAAAACCTTAAAGAGCCTGTTAACGGCTCAGATGTATACCTAACTATCAATCAGTATGTGCAAGCCATTGCTGAAGAAGAAATTGAGAGAGGGGTAAAAAAAGCCTATGCTAAATCGGGATGGGCGATTGTCATGGACCCACATACTGGAGAGATATTAGCTTTAGCGCAATACCCCTGCCTTGATCCATCTAAATACAAAAAATACTATAATGACCCCGACCTTCTAGAACATACAAAACTCAAAGCGATAACAGATGCATACGAAATGGGATCTACAATGAAACCCATCACAGTTGCAATTGCATTGCTTGCAAATGATAAATTAGCAGCTCTTGGAAAAGCGCCTCTATTTGATCCAGATGAATTCATTGATTGCTCCGATGGGAACTTTCCGGGAAGAACGCGTCCCATTAGAGATATTTCTTACAATAAGAAAATTAATCTGAATATGGCAATTCAAAAGTCTTCGAATATTTATATGGCAACACTTACCAAAAGAATCGTGGATGCTTTTGGCGCCGATTGGTATCGGGAAAAGCTGCACGAGGTATTTGGATTTGGAAAAAAAACAGGGATTAATTTTCCATCAGAATCATCTGGTTTTTTGCCAACTCCTGGAAAAAGATATAAAAGTGGGAGGCTGCAATGGTCAACGCCTACCACTTATTCGCTTGCTATGGGTTACAATATACTTGTCAATAGTATGCAAGTAATTACAGCTCATGCCATTTTGGCAAATGGTGGTTATCAGATCAAACCCCATTTTATTCAAAAAGTGGAAAAGCCCGACGGGAGTATTTTAGAAACCGAAATTATTAAAAACAAAGTGCTTGATGAAAGGCATTGCAAGCGAATCAGAGATGCCATGAAGTTTGTAACTAAATCTCGGTTTTCGAAAGCTGATATTTATGGGTTTACGGAAGGTGGCAAATCAAGTTCTTCAGAAAAAATTGTAGATGGCAAATATTCACATCGTAACCATATTTCAAGCTACGTAGGTTTTGTTCCTGCTGGAAAACCCAAATACATATGTTTAGCTGTAATTGATGAACCCAAATATCGGTACATTCCAGGGGTTGGAAAAGCACACCTTGGTGGAAATTGCGCTGGACCTGTATTTCGAAAAATCATGACACGAACCCTTCAATTTTTAGGAGAAAAACCCGATGATCCTCATGGGTATCCAATAGGTGACCCAAGGTTTAATCCAGAAAAAGCAGACTATTACTACGAGACAAAAAAATTAGAAGAACTTTTCCGGTATTGGAATCAGTAGCTTGATTTACCCGTGGAAATTGATTTTTAACCGACCTGGGATTTTCGCGTTGTTGCTTATCTAGATTTGCTTGCCCAATTTACCAAGTTATGACAAGGTATACTCCTGTAAAACTTACGTATAAGAATATGAAACTTAGGCGACTATTAAAAGATATTAATGTAATCGAGTGCAAGGGATCGAAAGACGTTGTAATTACGGGTATTTGTTCCCACTCTAAATTATGTCTTCCTGGAAATGTATTCATCGCTAGAAGAGGCTCTTCAAGTCTACTTTCCAATATACAGGAAGCAATCCAGACAGGCGCCTCTGCAATTGTTATTGAAAGACTTAACCCTTTTTTAAAAGGGGTGACGCAAGTGGTAGTGAAGGATATCTCCTTAGCTGAAAAAGTTCTCTCTTCCACATATTATAAAGATCCTTCGAAGGATCTTTTTATGATCGGTGTTACAGGAACAAATGGAAAAACTACAACAAGTTATCTTTTACACCATATGCTATCTAGCTCTCAAAAAAAACAGGGGCTACTTGGAACTATTTTATATCAGATTGGTGAAAAGCAATATCCTGCAACTCTTACAACTCCTGATTTGCTTACCAATCAAAAGTTGCTCCGCGAAATGGTTAATAAAGAGTTAGATGCTTGCGTCATGGAAGTGTCATCGCATGCATTATCTCAAAATAGAGTATCGCTTATTGACTTTGATATTGGAGTTTTTACGAACCTAACCGCTGAGCATCTCGATTACCATTCTTCTATGGAAGAATATGCTTTGAGCAAACAAAAATTGTTTGATCAAATGAGTCAGTTTGTATCTAAAAAAAAATATCCAAAAACTGCAATTATCAACCAAGATTGCATCTATGGACAAAAACTTAATGTGGGTGCGCTTCACAAAATCACTTATGGAATAGAAAATAACGCTGACATCAGAGCTACAAATATCAAGTATTCTATGTCTGGAACAAAATTCGACTGTAAATATTTCGAATCTGAAAAAAGATTGTTCTCGCCACTTGTTGGTAAATTCAATGTCTATAATGTTTTGGCAGCAATTGCAAGTTGCTTAGAATACGGAATGGAGATGGAAGTAATAGAGAAAAAAATACGCAGTTTTTCCTCGATACCTGGAAGGCTTGAAAAAATAAAAAGCGTAAAGGGTACCCACATATTTGTAGACTATGCTCATACTGATAATGCACTTGAAAATGTGTTGCAAACATTAAAAAATCATTGTAACGGAAAGCTATATGTTGTTTTTGGAGCAGGTGGTGATAGGGACAAAGAGAAAAGATCTCGAATGGGATGTGTTGCATCTAATCTTGCCGATTTTTCAATCATTACCTCAGACAATCCACGTAGTGAAGATCCAACAGAAATTTGTGAAGAAATCGCTTTGGGTTTTAATGAGAATAATAGATATAGTATTGAAATAGATAGAAGAAAGGCAATCCGATCTGCTATGCAGATGGCGCAGCCTGAAGATGTGGTTCTTGTTGCTGGAAAAGGTCATGAAGCTACTCAGTTAATTCACAGTCAATATTATCCCTTCGATGACAAGGAAGAAATAGAAAAGATAGATGAGGAAATCAATGAAAAAGCCAACAAAAGCGAGGCCGAGCAATATGAAACTTTCTAAATTTGCGATAGCGTTTGCTGGAATTTGTTTTTTGACACTTTCATCTTGTAGCTCTCATAAATCTCAAACAGCTATGACTCCAATCCAACTGAGTTTGCCAAAACCAACTCCCAAAGATCATTTAATTGTACTGGACCCAGGCCACGGAGGTTATGACTTAGGAACTAATTCTAAGCAATGCAATGAAAAAAATATTGCCTTAGCAACTGCAATTCTTACTAAAAAACACTTAAGCGATATGGGGTACAAAGTCCTTCTTACTAGAAGTAGAGATGTGTTTATTCCTTTAAAGCAACGAGCAGAAATAGCAAATAAAACAAAAAGCCACTTATTTGTAAGTCTTCACTTCAACTCAGCGCCATCACCGGATGCAGCTGGGATTGAAGTATATTATTTTGAATCTCGCAATAAATGGAGAGCGACTTCTTCGAAAAAAGTTGCGAAAGATGTTTTATCAAATCTATTAAGCGCGACTGGAGCAGCTTCCAGAGGTGTAAAATCTGGAAACTTTCATGTGATTCGTGAGACGAATATGCCTGCGATTTTAGTAGAAGGTGGTTTTTTAACGAATAAGGATGAGAAAAAATTACTTACCAATCAAAAATATCTCGACAAGATAGCTAGAGGTGTTGCAGAAGGGGTAAATAAATACTTTGGAGAATAACACTTTCCAAAATTGTCCTCGGCGTGATTCGAACACACGACCTATTGCTTAGGAGGCAATTGCTCTATCCAGCTGAGCTACGAGGACATAATTAAAAAATTGTAGCGAGAAGCGCTCTTTGACTCAAGGATTATCTGGAGGATAACATGACGGATGCAATAGCAGATATTGGACTCATAGGCTTAGCAGTAATGGGACAAAATCTAGTATTAAATATGAACGATCATGGACACACTGTAGCTGTATTTAATAGAACAGTTGCTAAAGTGGATGCATTCTTAGATGGGCCTGCAAAGGGAACAAATGTAGTTGGATCCCACTCACTCGAAGAATTCTTTGCTACTCTGAAAAGACCTCGCAAAGTGATGTTTATGGTTAGAGCTGGAGATGCTGTTGATGCTTTAATCGAAGAGTGTCTGCCTTTTTTAGAAAAAGGAGACATTATCATAGATGGTGGAAACTCTCATTTTCCAGATACAGAAAGAAGATATTCTACTCTGAAAGAGAAAGGCATTCTGTTTATGGGAGCGGGCATTTCTGGGGGAGAAGAGGGAGCAAGACATGGTCCGTCTATTATGCCAGGTGGTAATAAAGATGCGTGGCCATCTGTTAAAGATATTTTCCAAGGGATCGCTGCAAAATCGAAAGAAGGGGAACCTTGTTGTGATTGGGTTGGTGATGGAGGAGCGGGTCACTACGTAAAAATGGTGCATAACGGCATTGAGTATGGTGATATGCAACTCATTTGTGAAGCTTATCAATTTCTTCGCTTTCATTTAGGGTGCAGTGTAGAAGAGATTCAATCTATATTTGAAAAGTGGAATAAAGAAGAGCTTGATTCCTATCTAATTGAGATCTCTGCCCAAGTATTTGCTAAAAAAGATACAGATGGAAAACTGCTTCTCGATAAGATTTTAGATGTAGCGGGACAAAAGGGAACTGGAAAATGGACTGCTATTTCAGCGCTTGATTTTGGACTTCCAGTAACACTCATTGGTGAAGCCGTATTTGCAAGATGTCTTTCTTCTCTTAAAGATGAACGTCAAAAAATTGCTGAAAAATATCCAGAAAAAATGCCTGCATTTACAGGTAATAAGTCTGAGTATATTGATTACGTAAAGCATGCACTCTACGCTGCAAAAATTATTAGCTACGCCCAAGGATTTATGTTGATGCGAGAGGCTGGCAAAGTAAATAATTGGAATCTGCAGTACGGTTCAATTGCTCTAATGTGGAGAGGTGGGTGTATCATACGTTCTGCCTTTTTAGGGATGATCAAAAAAGCTTATGACAAGAATCCAAACCTTGAGAATTTACTTCTTGATGATTTCTTCCAAAAAGAAATGAATAAGTGCATTAAAGGTTTTAGAAAGATTGTGTCTGCATCTGCTGAATTTGGAGTTCCAACGCCATGTTTTAACGCTGCTCTTGCCTTCTACGACGGGTATCGCAGTAAAACGTTGCCAGCAAATCTTTTGCAAGCTCTAAGGGACTTTTTTGGAGCACATACCTATGAGCGAATCGATAAGCCTCGCGGAAAGTTTTTCCACACGAATTGGACAGGTACGGGAGGAGACGTTTCTTCTTCTACTTATAACGTTTAGGGAAAAGAATAGCCTTGCGCCTGCGCATTTGTGATAAACTCACCATAGTTTAACTCAAATCCAGGCTCCATTTCTTCAAGCTTGATACACACTAAGTTCAAATCAGCGACATCATTCGATTTTTCATACTTTTTGCATAAATGGTCAATTTCTTCATAGATATGATGCATATGGTCAATCTTAGACTTTTCCATATGGATCTTTTTGGGATTTAGATTATTTTTCTTCAGGAAGCTATCGATATTGCTAAGTTCGTTTTTCATATGGCGAAGAGTTGAGTTAATCATCTCTAATGCTTTTGACTGATCTGGCATCTTGTCCATTTTATATACCTCATTACTAAGTCTATTCTTAATATGAGTATAATTATTTTTAATAACAATTACAAGTTGTATTTTATATAAAACCCTAAGTGCCTTGTTGTAAGCTTGCTAATCACTCTTCTGCTTTAAGAACAGCCATGAAAGCAGACTGGGGAATGGTGACTTTACCAAACTCTTTCATTTTCTTTTTTCCCTTTTTCTGTTTTTCCCAAAGCTTTCGTTTTCGGGAAATGTCTCCACCATAGCATTTTGCGGTTACATTTTTAGAAAGAGCTGAAATTGTTTCTCTAGCAACAATTTTACCCCCAATTGCCGCTTGGATAGGCACCTTAAACTGTTGTTTTGGAATAACATCGAGTAGCTTTTTACAAATAGCGCGCCCTTTTCCTTCTGCTTTAGATTTGTGAACAAGGCATGAAAAGGCATCTACGCTTTCTGCGTTGACTTTGATTTCTAACTTGATGATTTCTCCAAGCTCATATTTACTGAACTCATAGTCAAAAGAACCATATCCTTTCGTCACAGATTTTAATTTATCATTAAAATCTGTAATGATTTCATTCATAGGAAATGAAAACGTGAGCAGAAGACGACCACCACTCATAGATTCAGTCTTTTCAAGGTTTCCACGTTTTTCATTTGCAAGGCCCATAATAGCGCCAAGGTAATCAGATGGGGTCATTATCTGAGAGGTTACATATGGCTCCTCTACTCTACTGATTGTAGCTGGATCTGGATAATGCACGGGGTTATCGATTTCTAATTCCTTACCACTTGCAAGCGTAACTTTATACACTACACTTGGGGCTGTAGTAATGATATCTAGATCAAATTCTCGCTGAAGCCTCTCAAATGTAATCTCTAAGTGAAGTAATCCGAGAAATCCACATCTATACCCAAAGCCAAGAGCGAGAGAGCTTTCCTGCTCAACGGATAAAGCAGAGTCATTGAGCTGCAGTTTAACAATCGCTTCTTTGAGCGCTTCGTAATCAGATGTATCTACAGGATAGATACCGGCGTAAACAACGGGTTTGATAAGTTTGAATCCAGGAAGCGCTTTCTCGCAACCATCTTTTGCAGTAGTTACAGTGTCACCGATTTTTACATCAGTTGTATTTTTTATGTTTCCAGTAAGGTAACCAACTTCTCCCTCGCGAAGCTGACCTACAGGGGTTTCCTTGGGGGAAAAGACGCCAATTTCTGTGATTTCAAAGGTTTTGCCCGATGCCATCATCTTGATGGTTGTTTTTTTTGTAATAGATCCACTGATTACTCTAACGTAGACCATAACACCCTTATACGGATCATAATGTGAATCGAATACCAAAGCTCGAAGTATAGTATCATTTTGAGGGACAGGAGGTGGAACATCGGAGACAATTTTTTCTAAAATTTCATCAATCCCTTTTCCTGTTTTTGCGGAGCATAAAACAGCAGAGGATGTATCTAAACCAATAATATCTTCTATTTCTAATTTTACAGTATCTACATTTGCTGCTGGAAGATCGATTTTATTAAGTATTGGTATAATTTCTAAATCGCGATCCAGCGCTAAATGAACATTAGCAAGAGTCTGCGCTTGTACGCCTTGGGCAGCATCAACGATTAGAAGCGCGCCTTCACATGCGGAAAGAGATCTTGATACCTCGTATGTAAAATCTACATGACCTGGGGTATCAATGAAATTCATTTGATAGGTATTACCATCCTTTGCTGTATAATACATTGTGACAGGGTGGGCTTTAATAGTAATGCCACGCTCTCTTTCTAATTCCATATCGTCTAGAAGTTGCTCTTGCATCTCCCTTTTTGCAACGGTCCCTGTAAGTTCCAATAGCCTATCTGAAATAGTGGATTTTCCGTGATCAATGTGAGCGATGATCGAAAAATTGCGGATATATTTGGAGTCGTATTTATACATATAGGATGAACTTTACATGGTTAGAAAATACTCAGGATACCTGATTTAGAACATGAAGACAAGAAAGGAGTGATCACACAGATCTTCGAGTAAAAGTAGTTTCAAAATAGTGAAATTTTGACTTTAAATAATCTTTAATAGTCACATCAAACCATAAAATATTTTCTGTAGTACCTATTTCAACAAATTGCCAATTGTTGCTTTTTTCTAGAGTGTAATCTACACAAATCACATCTTTTCCTACACAATTCTCTCTTGTATAAGGTGTCTGAGGGCAGCAGGTATGAAGTACAGGATCTGTCGCATTTGATATTTTTAGAGCCAAAAAAAGAGCAGAAGGACTTTCCAGATTAAAAAGTTGGAACTCATCTTTGAGTGTATTTAGTACATGAGAGATGGAACTACCATTTTTGTAAAAAGTTGAGCTTAATATCACTACTGAAAATTTACCTTCAGAGTAGACATAATCTGCTGGAGCGTTTTCAATTGTTTTGGTGCGTTGCAAATCTGGATCCACTGATAATATTCCTGCAGCCACTTATTCCTCCGAGTCATCAAGAAAAATATTAGATATTCTTTTGAATGTAAAGAAAATAATTTATTTAAGAAGGCTGGCGGTTTTATCTTTAGGCAAGCTTGAAGGCTTCAAAGAGTATATTTTTATCAGTGGTCTGATCAGTTACTTCGAGCAAACTGGTTGCAGCAATTCCTTATTCTTCGGCTTCGATTTCTTGTGATTGCTCTGTTAGTGATTCATTGATTTACTGCGTATTATTAGAGCGAAAAATTCCAAAGGTGAAAAAATGAAATACTTTTTCAATAAAGCTTACAATTGAGCTTGTAAGCATCATAAAAATACTTTCAAAATTTAGTAAGTCATCTGCTGTGTCCTCAATTCTATTCTGACCATTTACTATTGCCATTTCATTAATATTGAGGTCAAGTTCTTCAACTTGAGTAAGACGCATATATACATCATTTCGAAGCTCTGTAATATGATTATATTTGAGGGTGAGTCGTCGCAAGCCAGCAAGGGAATCAAAGATACCTTCTGGAAGTTCTGTGATTTTATTGTCAAAGAGGTAGAGGCATTGTAACTGAGCAAGGGAATCAAAGATACCTACTGGAAGTTCTGTGATTTTATTATTACTGAGAACAAGACTTTGCAACTGAACAAGGGAATCAAAGATACCTTCTGGAAGGTCTGTGATTTCATTATTATTGAGATCGAGCCTACGCAAATGAACAAGGGAATCAAAGATACCTTCTGGAAGGTCTGTGATTTCATTATTCTTGAGAAAGAGCCAACGCAACTGAGCAAGGGAATCAAAGATACCTTCTGGAAGCTCTGTGATTTTATTATTATATAAATCTAACTGAAATAAGTTTGGAAAAAATGAAAAAACATCGTTTGCAACAGTCGTTAAATTTAAATTATTAAATGCTAGTTCTGTGATCTTTTCTCGCGCTTCTTTTGTACTTTCATCACACAACTTCTCCAAAAAAAATGATTCTAATCTAAATATATACCTTAGTTTATCTTCATCATCATACTCTGGAAGGTCAGTTTTTAACAGGCCTAGAAGATCTTCTGGTAGATTATTTATAATAGCCAGAAACGATAATACGTCTGAGTATTCTTGAAGTACTGCTAGATTATTAAAAACCCCGAGATTCCTACTTTGATTTCTAGATTCATTAATAATTGCATCTGATATACTTACAACTGAATTCGAAGTCGATTCCCTACCGAATGGACGATCCTCGACTTTAAATGGATATAAAATCTCATTAGGAAGCAATGGATTTTCATCGCAAAGCAATTTAATTAACCCTTCATAATGTTTCGTTTCCGTTTGTATTTGATTAATATTAAGTGCACCTTGAGTGAATCGACTTCTGGAACTTCTTGTGTCTTCATTTCCCTTACTAAACCGCCTTTGCGTCAAGAAGATATCATTTCTGTAATTTGCTGAAGCTTTTTTACAAGTTGTTGAAAAAGAAATATATGATGTGATGTCAAGTTGATTTTTTATAATATCTAAAACTTCATCAGGAATAATATCTAGAATATTTTCGCCGTTATTCATTCTATCAGCAACTGGTTCACAAATAAAAGAACCTGCAGCAGCCTCTAATTTAGCCTGAGCAACTCTATTGGCTAGTTGATCCTCTCCAGAATGCTGAGGGTTGAGGAGCTCTTCTTCTAAAGGTGTTGAAGGAGCACTTGAAGTAAAAAGTCTTCCATCCACTGCAGAGCCGTCTTCGAAAGGAACTGGTAATTCCCGCCTTTTATAAGTTGAAATAGGCATAACTATCAAATCCACTTATATAATTAATTATCAATTAAATTTAGAGATTAATGTATATAAAAGTAAAATATATAACAAGTGCTTTTTCAACCCAGCAGCGATTTCCTCTGATTTTAATGCCTTTTCTTTGCTTAGATCTTTTTGATCCTTGTTATCACCTTTTTTCAACTCTTCCTTTCACGTTTCTGGATGGTGAGGAAAAATAATCTTAAGGCGACAATAACCAATTTGCTTTTCTACACCCAATAATAGATATATTGAGGGCAAGGGGTTCTGCTACATCATCATAGGTTTCAGTCCTAGATGAATTCAAATACTTTTTAATAACTTCTATTTTAAATGATTCTGTATACTTTGTCTGCATTTCTTGAACTCCTTGTTCGATTAAATGCTACAGCTACGCTGACCTAGGGGGAATCTGGATCCACTGATAATATTCCTGCAGCCATTCATTCCTCCGAGTTATCAAAAAAAAATATTAGATGTTCTTTTGAATGTAAAGAAAATAATTTATTTAAGAAGGCTGGCGGTTTTATCTTTAGGCAAGCTTGAAGGCTTCAAAGAGTATATTTTTATCAGTGGTCTGATCAGTAAGGCTTAGAAAAAACCAATCCTTTTGACCAATTGAAACGAAGTTCCAGGAATTTTCTGTAGGTTTCAAATAACTGGTAGTTTCAACCTCTGTGCTTGAATAAGCAGATGTTGTCAGACAAGAGAGTTTTGCAACGTTATTCACTCTGTATGCGACAACTAAATAAGGATTGGCGGTTAAGCATGTAATGTTGTTAATACTCTCTTTTTTAGTAGAAAGTAAATCGAAATTCCATGAAATTTCTGGTTTTTCGAATATGTCGCACACTTTTTTTTCTAATGCAAAGATCCCAATTTGAATTTCCTTTTCCTCACCAAATTTTAGTATATAATCTTCATTTGATGTGTTTTCAAGTTGAGTCACAAGATTCTGGAAATTAGAATCTATCTGAGAATCCACGTTTAAGTTTGTTCTTGTTGCCATAACTTTTACCTGTAAAAAATCGTAATCAATAGGATAAAAAAAAGCCCTTATTTTCATAAGGGCTTTTTGTTTTTAATCTCTGAAAAGAAATTTAGGAAGAGGCTCCAACAGGAGTTTTTGCTTCTTTAGCTTCATTTTTTGAGATTTCTTCAAGCTTGTCTGCAGCTTCTTTTTCAGCAGATACTTTTGTAAATTGCTTTCCAAGAGATCTTGCTGCAAGCATCCAAACAACGATGATACCAAATAGGATAATTCCGATATATGGTGTCATTGCTGCAATAGAACCAAGAGCTAAAATTAGACCTTGCTGCATTAATGCTCCACCTGATTTTCCAAGTCTTGCTCCTACAACGTCAACAGCAGCTTTACCTTTAACTTTTGACTCTTGGTCAAGAGGGATATAAGCCATCTCTTTTGTTGGATCAAAGAGGGAATATTTAGTGGATTTACTTGCAATGTTTTGGACCATACCAAAAATTACAGCAAGCATTAATGGAGTAGATCCTAGCATGCTAATTGCTCCAGATAAGTTGTCTCTAAAGATTACAAATGTAAAGAATAGAGAACCTGTAATTAGCAAGATTATTGGAGTGATTTGCGCAGTTTTAGACCAACCAAGTCTTCTAACTGTGTTACCACCAACAAAAAGCATCATAAAGATCGTAACAACACCTGTCCACTTTGAGAAACCACCCATAAAGGCGCTGTACTCATTTGGATTTGGATATTGCAACTTCAATTGACTTTTCCAAGTAACTTCAACCAAGTTAATGCAAATACCGTATGCAATAACTAGAATCGCAATACAACCAATGTATTTTGATCTTGTAAGGAACAAGAAACTTTCCTTAAGAGACATTTTTGGTTTTGCTTTTTTGGTTTTTTTCTGGTCATCTTGTGAGTAGAATCTAGCATCAGTTAGTACGTACTTGTTTATCCACCAGTAAACGCCGAGGATAATAAGTCCAGATGCAACAACCATGCTCATTAAATAGTTTAATGAAATCTGCCATGCATCCACATCAGCTGGTAGATTTTTTCTAATATTGGATACTTGAATGATAAGTTGACCTGAAATAATAAGGGCAAAGTTACCAAGCATACCAAAAAGAGAATAAAATCTTTTTGATTCAGAAACCTTGGTTGTATCATTTGCAAATCCCCAAAATAGTAGAGATAGAGCAACGGATCCCCAAAGTTCTGCCATGATATAGAACAGCGAGTAGGACCAGTTTCTAAATATAGCAATTAGTCCCATAAATCCATGTGGTAATACTTCCTGCATTTTATCAGCCAATGCATGTGGATGTAGTATGTCTCTACATGGGTATAGAACGAGTGCAAATAGAGCAAAGAACACAATAAATGGTGTTACAGCAGCATAAAATAGAGCAGGCTTGCTCAATTTATTACTTAGTTTTGCGTAAATAAGCATAAAGGCAACTGCAAAGGGCAGTACTCCATATACTTTTAGAAAGGGGATAGCCTCAGCACCAGACCCAGCAGCTGTCACGATAAGAGTGTCTTTCGTGTCTCTAAGTATGGTGTAGTTAAATAGTATGAGAAAAAAGAGGAGAACCATCGGTATTAATTTCTTTAGCTCGAAGGTGTGTATCGGCCAAAGAAGAGATCTCCACTTCCC
>JAJFMH010000041.1 GCA_021772245.1 Chlamydiota bacterium
TTATCTTAAAGAGCTAATTGACTTTGTGAAGTCGAAAGATGTGCCTGTTATTATTTTCATGCGTGGGTCGTGCAGATACGTGAAGAAGCTTACACAATTAAACCCAACAGCGATAAGTTTTGATGCAGAGAAGTCTTTAACTGAAATGGAAAAATGTATACCCAATGATATGGCTATGCAAGGGAATTTAGATCCGGATATTTTACAAGATTCGCTTGATTTAACTCTTGATCAAGTAGAAAAAATAAACGCCGAAATGAAAAATCATCCCGGCTTTATTTTTAATTTGGGTCACGGCGTATTACCTAAAACACCTGTAAATCATGTGAAGAAGTTGATTGAGTTACTTAGATCCAATTAGATTGGTTAGTTGTTGGAATACTATTTAAAATCAAATGAAATATGGATTCCGATTAAAATCCTACACCATAATTTAAGGTGATAGAGGATAATAATAGATTGTGTTGTGATAAATAGAATTACCAGCGAATTTGATGATATAAGTTGGAAAACTGACTTGTAGCTGAAAAAATTGGTCAGACTGTTTTTCCATAGTAGATCCATATTTTTTTTTATTTACTATGAATTGTTTTCCAAATACGAATTCAGGAGAGATGATAGGTGGTTCTAAATACTCGTTATTAAATCCCACCACACTTATTCCAAGTCCTCCTCCAAAATAAAGTTGTTTTTTTTAGATTTGATTTTGGAAATAAAAGGCACAGTATATTCAGTTTGGTTTGTCAGATGAATCCATCAAAAATAAACATTGGTCCTGCAGAGAAATTGAGGTTGTAATCAAGTCCTGTTTTGTTCCATTGCATTCTATGAACCAATCCAACTATAGGATAAAGATAGGGAATGGGGCCGATTCCAAATTTTGCATATATAAAGTTTTTCTTTATCGGTTCATACACAGATTCTTCATTCTCTAGTTCACTTGTATAAATAGTTCTCGCAAATCCTGTCACAAGTAATAGCGTGAGTATGCATTTTTTCATAAACACTCCTATTTTGGTTATTTAAAAGAGTTCAATATATCTCGACTTATTTCTAATTAAAATCCCCAGCCATAATTCACTGAAACAGAAGGCATAACAAAACCATAAACTAGAGTTGGCATACCCACTTGTACTTGGATAAATCTATTTGATTTAGCCTGATTTTTAGAAGAGTATTTTTTTGTATTCGTTTTGAATTGCAATCCAAGTGCAAACTCAGGTGAAATAAATGGGATTAATGCTGTATCAATACTCCAATCATTTCCAATTGCCCCTAGGCTAACTCCTAATCCATAATAAAATTGACTTCCAAGATTCGGTTTTGGAAATCCAAGATATAGGAAATTGACTTTAGCTAAACCTGTAACGTCACGATCAAAATCAGTTAAAACTCCTAAGTGGAGCTTGTAGTCAAAACCATGATTACTCCATTGATATCTATTTCCTATTCCAACAAGCGCTCCCGAAAGATCTGCGATTTGTAGCAAACCTATATCAACATATGTAAATTGATTTCTAATTGGTTCCTTGCTCATTATTTCTCTTGCTTCACTTCTTGTAGGTTTGTCACTTGCTCTTTGTGGAGCTGAAAAAAGTGAGCTACAGATTCCTAAAGTTAGTCCAAGTATTACTTTCCAATTTGTCATAGATCCGCCTTTGTTGTTTATGCATAGCAAAGGAAAGCTTTGCTATGCATAAGTAAATAGGACTTAAAATCCCCATCCATAGTTAAAGGTAACAACCGGAAACCAGATAATGTGTTTCTTGTTGAAACCGTTGTCTCTAATTTTTTCGGCAGAGCGATAAGTTGGGAAACTTATTTGCGTTTGAAAAAATCTGGTTGCTTTTGTATCAGAGCGATATTGCTTACCAAATACGAGCTCTGGAGAAACTGTAATGATTGATTTATCTATGATTCTATCAGTATCCCTAATAATTGCAGACACTCCAGGCCCAATTCCAAAATAGAATTGCTTACCTAAATCAGGCTTCAGGTACCTAAGGTAAAGTAGGTTTAGTTTCACTTGCGTTGCATACACAACTGTTGAGGTCTGGAGGTTGGCATCAAATCCATTTGCATTTCTTTGAGTTCTAATTCCAAGTCCAAAAATAGGTAGGGGAAGCGGAGCTGGTCCAACTCCTAGATCTATGTATCCAAAGGTATTTTTAATGGGTTGAGCTTTTTCCTTTTTTTGCAGTTGCTGCTCGGGAATTACACGTTCCGTAACTGCAGTATCTTCATTCGCAAAAAGAGATCCACAGGTTCCTATAGTCAGTCCAAGTATTACTTTCCAATTTCTCATAAATTCTCGTATGTTGGTTAATAAAAAAAGGAATGATATAAAGAAACAATTAATTAGATCTAGTAAATTAATTAATGACATTAATGTAATATTTTTTTGATATAACATTAAATTATAAATTTAATATTTTTTTGTGTGGTTATAAGGTCTAATTTATTAAAACAAATTGAGAATTTATAGCTGCGAATTTATGCATAAATTCGCAGCTATAATGAGTTTGAATAAGGGAAACGATTTTAAAATTTTAGAGAATCAAGTAGTACTTGTAAGTTGCTAAGGAGTTGATCTTCTTCACTTTTTTCGTAGGTAACATCAATTGAAAAATAATAGTTGGAATGAACAAAGGTAATGGCTGTTGTTACTTCATCTTCATCTTCTAGTCTAGTGCTAAATGCGGGTAATGCATTTTTTCCGATTGTAATTTTCTCAACTATTTCATCGGGTCCAGCTTCTCGGCAGGCTAATTCATATTCTGATTGTAAATTATATGGTTCTTTCACATTCCAAATTTCTGTTAAGAATATACGTCTTTTTCCGAAGTAGAATGATCGTGATAGTTCCTTACCAAAAAAATCTACCTTCGGTTTTATAGTTTCTGGCAGATAGAAAGATAATCCTGATTTTTTGTGTGTAAAGATTCGGGATTTAGGATCAAAAGAAAATTCACCATCTGGAGATAGATTTTCATAAGTTTCACTTGAGTTATCATCTTTTATATAGCGGTAGTATCTTTGAATGATATTGTATTTTTCTTGATCAGAAATTTCTGAAAAGGTAGCACAATTGTATCGTTTTAGGCTGTTTAAATGTATCCATCTATCATCATAATGTCGAGGCGTATTTCGGTCCCAATTTTCAAAATTTTTCTTTGCTCTTTCAAAATTATCTTGCCAATTCATTTCTTGAGTATTATCAAAATTACATACTTCAATCACATCATCAAGATGCATTTTAAGAATCGATGTTGTACTTACAACAGTTTTATCATGACTAATTAAAATGTCAATATCGCAACGTGAAAGAGCCCCTACACAAAGTGGAGCAGCTTTTTCAAAATCTTTTTGTAGCAAGAAGTATATTCCAGCTTCTAGAAGAACAGGTGGTGTAAAATCACCTGGAGATTTATATATGCTCTCAGCATAAAAATTTTTTGAGTCATCAAAATAAGCAGAGTCTTGATTGAATATTCTAATCATATCGAGACTTTGTCTTACATTAATTTCGGTATAATAGCTAAGCGTATTATCGGTTTTTGCTACTGCAGATATAGTCTGTAAGGCTAACGACCCCCACATTAAAAATTTGTATGTCTTTTTCAAAATAAGCTCCTCAAGTTTTATGGGGAAAAGTTTAACGGTTAACAGTCTTATAGTCAAAATCATGTAGATCTTGTTATAAGTCTCTGATGTTTTTTCTGAAAAAAAGAGCCTCAGTCGAGGTTACTTTCAGGATCTAATCTTTATTTTTTTATTTGAAGAGCAAATCGTGTAATGAGTCGACCTCAGATTGCAATAATACTTGCAGAGAACACCTGAATAACCGAGCGAAATTAAGACACTCTTCCAAGAAACATGTTTTGCCACATCATGAAAATGACATTTGTAGATTTAATGATGATTTTTTCGTAAATATCTTTCATTGAGTTGCTTAAGAAGTATAGATTTTTGAAAAATATGTCATTTTGGATTTTCGAGGATTAAAAAATTATCCGGTTTGATGTGAAATCACTTCATCTACAATATCAAAAATTGCTTTTGAATTATATTTGATGATGAGATTCAAACCTCTCTTTTCTTTTTACCAAGCAGCGGATGGTGGCATCGAACATAGAATAGCTTCGGGATTACCACCGGATAGGAAACCAAATTTTGTACCACGATCATAGAGAAGGTTAAATTCTACGAAGTGAGCTCTCAGTTTTGTTTGGAGGTCTTTATCTTCTGCTTTGTAGGACTGATTAATGCTTTTTTGTGATGGGAAGTGTGGCATCAATAAAAGAGGTTCCTACATCTTGTACCATGGCGAAGTCCTCTTTTAGAGGTTTTTTTCGATAGTGGTTGAAAAAAACGCCTTGGAAAGAAGCTTAAATGAACATACAAATGGGTTGGTAAGACAATACTTTCCTAAAGGCAAAAAATTTAGTGAGAGGATAAATAAGTAACTTCAAATAGTAGAGGACCTTCCTAACAACAGACCTCGAAAAGTGTTAGATTATAGGACTCCGTTAGAACTATTTGATCATCCTCCAAAAAAATCTTCTATTCGTGCACTTCAGAGTTGAATTGGTGGGAGAAAATTTAATGGGGTACATTCTTTTAGTCAAAAAGGAAGCAGATCGTATGTAAACTATTTCTGGATAACTCAGGTAGCATTTCTGAGCAAGTTGTCATGCTTTAGAATTTCCTCATGGGGATGTGATTCGCTTAAAAAATAGAAAGCAAGAGTAAAAGTAAAACCAATTAAATTACCTACAATAGATGGTAGAAGTAGGTGACCACATGAGACAAAAAGTGCAATCAGTAGAGCTACACCAACTACGGTGCAAGCGGCGCCAAGGTAGCTCCTTTCAAAATTATCATCAGTAATGCCTTTTCCAATATTATAGATGCCATATGAAAGAAGAAAACCAGGCATTACATTGCCGAGTATAACTGCATTTGCAAGACCTGATCCGAAGTAACCTGTAGCAAATTTGCAAGTAGCTAATGTGGCTACTGTTAATGAAGTTATGCAATATGCAAAATTTGTTCTTTTTGCGTAAGTGTGATGTGCTATTTCATCTGGTGTCAAAAAATTGTTTTGAACAGGTGATGCTGCCATATCTTTCTCCAATCAGTATTTTTCTCGAAGTTTTATAATAACAAATTCTGATTATTTTTGTCGAAACAATATTTATTTAATTTATTTTTATTATTAGTTAATATGTTTATTGTTAGATCTAATATTATTAATTATTTTGGGGATTCTAGAATTAGGTGATCTGGATTGTAGTACTACCATGCAGCACTTGGTGGCATCGAACATAAAATAGCTTCAGGATTTCCACCAGATAAGAACCCAAATTTTGTACCACGATCATATAGAAGGTTAAATTCTACGTAGTGGGCTCTAAGTTTTGCTTGGAGAACTTTATCTTCAGGTTTGTAGGGTTGATGAATTCTCTTTTGTAAGATGGGAAGTGTGGCATCAATAAAAGAGGTTCCTACATCTGCCACCATGGCAAAATCTTCTTTAAGAGATTTTTTTCGATAATGGTCGAAAAAAATGCCGCCTTGCCCCCGCTCTTTTTTTCTATGAGGAATAAAAAAATACTCTTTAGCGTTCTGAGAGAAATTTTCATACAGATCTTTCCCATGTGGATCAAGAGCTTTTTTTGCAGCCATGTGGAAATGCGATGCATCTTCCTCAAAGGGGAATCCCATAGGAGATATGTCATAACCACCACCAAACCAATCTTTTTCTTCTGTTTTTAAGTAGCGAATGTTCATGTGAGTTGTGGGTGCATAGGGATTATTCATATGGAGAATGAGGCTTACGCCGCATGCTTCAAAAGGCGTTTCTTTATCAGAGAAGGGGAGTTTGTTACCTTTGATGTGGGAGAAATTCACAGCCCCTTTTTCGCATGCGTTGCCTCTAAGTAATGCAATTTCGCCACCACCTGAACCGTTATGATAACTCCAAGATTTTTTTTTAAAATGATGTTTGGTTTCAAAACTTTCTATATGCATAATGATTTTTTCGCGAAGCTCTTGGAAAAAGGCGGGTATGAAATCTTCCATAGAAAATAGATCCTCTTGTTTGGCTGATAAGAAACATATCCTAATTTTAGGTGGTGGTATATCAGGACTATCCTTGGCATACTATTTACGTAAAAAATTTCCAAGTGTAAAAATCACACTGCTTGAAAAAAATAACCGCTTAGGTGGGGTTATCGAAACGATCCAAGGCCCCTATTTTTTTGAAAAAGGGCCAAGAACGTTTCGCACAACTTCATCGAGAGTGCTGCTTGCATTAATCCAAGAACTGAATCTAGAGGGAGAAATTGCTCCCGCAAGTAGATCTGCAACGAGTCGCTATTTATGCTTAGATGGAGCTTTGCATGCATTGCCAAAATCTCCTATTGGTATGTTAAAATCTCCTCTCATTCAAAATTTTTGGAAAACTTTTTTTAAAGAAATTAGAGCAAAGAAGGGACTTATCGATGAAACAGTGTATGATTTTGCTCTAAGACGCTTTGGAAAGTATTATACGGAGACATTTTTTGATCCTTTAATTCTTGGGATTTATGCAGGTGATATTAAGAAGCTATCCATTCGTATGGCGCTTCCTTTTTTTAAAGAACTTGAAGATGCTTTTGGATCCATTTTTCTTGGGCTATTAAAAAGAAAGAAAAACAAGGAAAAGCCCCTTATTGCTTGTTTAGAGAAAGCATCTCTTTTTTCTATGAAAAATGGGCTTTCAACCCTGGTTAATAGATTGCAAGAGCGAATCAATTGTGAGATCTTAACTTCTTTCGATATAGAAAAAGTAGATACTAGTTCAGATCAAGTAGTTGTACATGGAAAAGGGCTGACGGTAGAAGGCGATGTTGTTTTTTCTGCGCTTCCTTTTCCCGTCACAAAAAAATTGTTTTCGTTACCCTTTGATATTGATTGCGTATCGATATCCTGTGTGCACTTAGGATATAGACAAAATGTACTTTCTAAAGATGGTTTTGGATACCTTGTTCCCTCTAAGGAACGAGAAGATATTTTAGGTTGTGTATTTGATTCGTCGATTTTTCCAAGTCAAAATCAAAAAAATTCAGAAACAAGACTTACCGTGATGATTAAAAACAAGGACCCAAGTGCCCTTGTAGAAACTGCAAAAAATGCTTTGAAAAAGCATTTGAAAGTAGATGTCGAGCCGGATTTTGTTTCTATTTCTCCTTATGAGAATTTTCTGCCGCAATACGAACTTGCTCATGAAAATAAGATGCTAGCGCTTCAAAACCGAAAAAGTTACTTTGTTGGAAATTACTTGAGTGGGGTATCTGTTAACGACTGCATAAAAACCTCTAAAAAAATGGCAGAGCAATTTTGTTTTTAGAGGTATGTCTTTATCGCTTCAGAAAACACTTTTAAATCTTTCTCCGAGTGATTTACACAAATGTTAAATCGCAATGAGGATTTTGCAAAGGGATTTTGCCCCTTCCTATTTAGAATTGACAGGATGTTATTTTCTGCAAGTTTTTCGTGTAGGGTGAATAGTTTCGTATCATCATTCAAAAAGAGGGGAATAATATGACTGTTTGTCATTTTGAATGATGGGAAATATCCTTGTAGTATTTTTTGAAAGCAAAGGGATATTTCCTTCAGTTTTTTTCGCTCATAATTCATGTCAGGGACTATTTCCAAGATAGCGTCAATCGCTCCAAGAACTGCTGGGGGTAAGTTTGTTTGAAGGAAGGAGAGTGATCCACACTTGATTAGATATTCCTTAAGGGTTTTACTTGTTGATAAGTAAGAGCCAAAGAATCCACTTGCTTTTCCAAATGATCCAAATATGAGATCTACACCATGTTGATGGTTACCAAGACCCATGCCTCTTTTTCCATATAACCCAAAAGAGTGTGTGTCTTCTATACAAAGCAGAGAGTGGTTTTCTTTAGAAAGTTTGATTAGTTCAGAGATACTTGCTTTGTTTCCACTTTGAATAAAAACTGATTCTGAAATAATGATCTTTGAAGAAGAATCACTTTTTCTCAGTAAATCTTTTAAATTTGTCATGTCATTATGTTCAAAGAGAAAAATTTTACCAGTTGTGTTTTTTAAGCCTTGTAATAAGGTGTTTTGACATGCAGCATCGACAAAGATGTGTGTTCTACTGTTAATGAGCGCTGCAAGTATAGATGAAAAAGCTAAATAGCTTGATGGAAAAAGAATGGACTCTTCAAATCCAAGAAGGCGTGCTAGTTTTTTTTCTACAATGTTAGTTTGCTTTAATAGCTCACAAGTAAAACGTACATTGGATTCACCAGATCCCCACTTTAGTAGATATTCTTTAGCGCGTATTTTTACAAAAGGGTGCTTCGATAGAGCTAAGTAATCACATGATGTAAAATTTAACGGTGCGTGTTCTTTTGAAAAAGAAACTTCATCAAGTGGAACAATGCATCGCAGTTGTGCATATTTTTTTTGCTCATCTTTTTTTGCGATTGCTGTTTCAAAGTGTGTAATTGTGCTCATTAAAATCAAATCCTATGTAAGTATTCATGAGGAGTGGGGCTCAAAGCCCAAACACTGAATTTATTTGAGGGGATCAAGAATCCAGAGTAAGCTTGTATAGCCTCTGTTATGAAATTTATAGGATTCTTTTTTGAATCCCTTGCTGTACACGTAATTCTTTCCAGTACTTCTACAAAATTTTTTCCTTTTTCAATCAAAGCGCCATAGCTTCTTTTTTTCCAAAGTACTCTTTTCTGAAGGTTTCTTTGCGTTTGATTATTCGTCCGCTCTACATTTGTGTATTTACTAAAAACCCAAAGATACTCTTCTTTTTCCAAAATTTTTTCGTAGAACTTCGCGAGTTCTTTACAAATTAGTCTGAGCTCACCTTTAAGACTTGCACTCCAAGCTATTAGTTGAGGGCCAAAGACTGAGTTGGGGACTCTATTTCGATCAGAAGAAGGAGGCTTAGAGCTATTTTTAGAGTTTTTGTTAAGCTGCTTTTCTAAAACTTGGATCTTAATTAGGGCTTGCTTAAGTAAATCCCTTACCGCAGCAAGCTTGGCTTCGGTAATTGATTGTTTGGTCTTTGTTTTAGCTAATTGAGCTTCTAATTTTTTGTATGTCAGATTCATACCCACGGATCTTAGCACCAGGAGACTTTTAGGTAATTAAAAAATTTACTCACTCCAATGAATTAAGGCAACTACAAATCAGATAAATTATTTGAAATAAAGTCTTTCTGAGTAAGGTACAGAGTATAAAGTTCACAAAATTAAGTCTGGGTAAGTTTTGGGGATTTCCTTGGGCAAGATTTATATTCGCCAGATTTACTTTTATTTTTCACATAATTACTGACGAGATTCTCATCTCTATGAATTCTCAATGTGCCTAGCAACTATCACCCAGATCTACCCATGCAGCAACATTTTCTTTAGTTCTGTGCACTTACAAAAATTCATGGACTGTGATGCATTTGGAAATCTGAACAATTTTGGAATCGATATGGGAACTGATTGTGCGAACCTTGGCACAAAAAATATTTCAAGAGCTATGCAATAAGTTTATAGGAATTAGACTTGCGAGAGATTGAATAAATTTTGTGAAGCAGGCTCAAATAGTATCAAGAGTAGGTTTTATCCAATTTCTCGATAGACAAATGGATGTGTATTATGGCGAAGTTTATCGCTGAAATTGTACCCTAGCTTTTTCAACTCTTGGTTCAAAGGATCATTGCGGCAAAATGTGTAGACAAGTTTGTCACTTGCATACACAACTAAATAGTATAGATCGTGAGAGCGAAGAAGAGGAATAATATCCAAGGGTGTTTTTGGATTAAAAAAGATGCCATTACCAGCCTTTTGTGGAATAGGACTGATGGAACTTCCCTTTTCTGGATAAGGTGTCTCTAATATCTCTTTGTTTGTAAGTTTGATTGCGAGGGCGCAAACAGGACCTTGATAAGAAATAACATCACTTAATGGGCCATCTAGAAGCTTTAATAAGGGATCACCACTTGGGTAATGAGAGGGAGAGTAAAGTACTTGGTCAAAAGCTAGTTGCACTCTCTTTTGTTTAGAAAGCTTTGCTGCAATTTCAGCAAAGCGCATCCTGGATGCAATTTTCTTTAAAACGGGGCTAGTTCTATGGAGATCTCTCGACAGAAGGTAGATTTCATAGGGTGATAGAGACAGAACTTCCGCGCGTGACTTTCCAGTCTTGCTTTCCAAAGAAAGTAAAATATTTTCTTGAAGATCAGTGACTTCTTTTTCAGAGAGAAGATCATTAAATTCAACAAATCCGGAATTTTGAAAAAAAACTTCCTGCTTATTACTAATAAAAAAACGCATTCTACTCTCAATTAAAGAACTTTAATAGGAAGAAAAGATTATAGCACTCAAAACGAATAAAATGCAGTAGGAAAGAAACCTTTAGTCATGCTTAATACTAAAGAATTTTTTTTACGACCTGTCATGGAAAGTAAATTGAAATACTATCCTCTCAAACTCCCATTTATACACGAGTTGTAAATTCCATTTCCGTTATTTTTTCCAAAAAGATATCTGCAGTTTCTTTGGTAATAAATGAAGAGAGGCGAATGTAACCTTCTCCATATTTTCCAAAGCCAACACCTGGAATAGTTACAATATGGAGGTTTTCAAGTAAATAATCGAAAAATTCCCATGAAGTGGTAGCGCCGGGGGTCTTTAGCCATAAATAGGGGGAGTTATCACCTCCAGATAAGGAAAAACCTTTTTGAACTAGCGCCTCTTTGATTCTCTTTCCTTGCAATAGATAGTCATCGATTTGTGCTTTAGATGCTTGTTGTCCCTGTTTTGAAAGAGAAGCTTGTGCGCCTCTTTGAATAGGATAGGCAACACCATTAAATTTTGTAGATTGGCGCGTTTTCCAAAGAGCATTAATGGATATGCCATCGAATGATAAATTAGAGGGAATAACTGCGTAACTACAGCGAAGTCCTGTAAAACCTGCTGTTTTAGAAAAGCTTCTAAATTCTATCGCGACATCTTTAGCCCCATTAATTTCGTATATGCTTTTTGGCATGTTAGGATCTCTAATAAAACCCTCATATGCGCCATCATATAAAATAATGGCTTTATTTTTTTTTGCAAAGTCAACCCAATCTTGAAGTTCAGATCTCGTAAAGACTGCGCCAGTTGGGTTATGTGGAGAGCAGAGGTAGATAATATCAGAAGGAGTATTTGGGGGCGCTGGGAGAAAATTATTTTCTTCTGTACAGGGCAAAGTTGTTACTCCATCGAACAAACCTTTTAGATTAAGAGAACCTGTTTTTCCAGCAATGACATTGGAGTCTAAATAGACAGGGTAGGCAGGGTTTGGAATGGCAATTTTATTCTCTTTGGAAAATAGCTCTTCAAATTGGGTGATATCTGAGATGATCCCATGTGAAATAAACACTTCATCAGATGTAATTTTATACTTATGATATTCGCTATCAACGATAGCATCTTTTAGAAATGAGTATCCATTCGATGGGCCATAACCATGAATGGAACTTGGATCAGTCATTTCAAACGTAGCATCAGAGATCGCTTTAGCAACGATCGGATCAATTGGTTTTGCAATATCTCCAACACCGAGGTTCAAAATTTTGGAGTTGGGATTTTTTTGCTTAAGATCGAGTAGCTTTTGATCAATGATCGGAAAAATAATTTCCCTTTTTAGCTTTTGAAAGTTATGGTTGAGCTTTGGCATAAAAAACACATTTCCAGGTAGTTCGATTTAAGTTTTATGGATACATATCAAAATTTAGTAGATAGTTTAGGGTTAATAGAGAATAAAATTCACTATAAGTTTCAGGATCAATCCCACCTTTTAGTTGCATTTACTCATAAGTCCTTTCTCAATGAAAATAGAGAGCTAAAGTTAGAGCATAATGAAAGGCTAGAATTTTTAGGGGACGCGGTGTTTGGATTTATTATCACCGAGTATCTATTTCAACAGTTCCCATCGCATCAAGAAGGGGATCTCTCGTATCTACGATCACGAATTATTGAAGGAGCTCCTTGCTCAATTTACTTTGAGAAATTAGAGCTTGGTGATTATATTTTGCTTGGAAAAGGTGAAATGCAAAATACAGGGAGGGGTCGCCAATCTATCTACTCAGATCTTTTTGAAGCCCTTATGGCTGCCATTTATCTAGATGGCGGAATAGGTGCTGTAAAGGAATTTTTCTTCTCTCATTTTGAAAAGGAAGTTTTGCAAATTGTTAAAAATCCTGAATTAAACTGGAAAGCAGTTTTACAAGATTATGCCCAAAGAAAATCCCAGCAAAAACCTGAGTATAGAATTACTGATCAGGAGGGCCCTGATCATGATAAGATTTTTTATGTCGAAGTATTAATCGGTGAAAAAGTCTTAGGAAAAGGCTCTGGTGCATCTAAAAAACAAGCTGAGCAAAGGGCTGCAGAAGATGCTTGCAATGAACTTGGAGTGAAGTAGCTGTGGGAAAAGTCAAGTCAAAATGGGTATGCGAAGATTGTGGTCAGTCTCATTTTAAATGGGCTGGTAGCTGCTCGAGATGCGCCAAATGGAATACACTACATGAAGAGGTAGAGTCAGTTGCAAAAGATATCCGTTTTGAAGCAAAACCCTTAAAGGCGACAAAACCTGTCCGTATCAAAGACATTGATGTTAATTCGATTACAAGAATCAAAACAGGGTTCGAAGGACTTGATCACATTATGGGTGGCGGGCTTGTTTCTGGCTCATTAAACTTAATTGGTGGGGAGCCAGGAATTGGCAAGTCTACACTCATGCTTCAGCTAGCAAGTTTACTGGCACGACAAGGTCTTTGTATTCTTTATGTTTGTGGCGAAGAGTCTGCTGAGCAGACATCTCTTCGCGCAAAAAGACTTGGGATTGAGGATGATCGAATTTTACTCTATAGTGAAACGCTTTTTTCAAATATCAAACTGCAAATTGATCAAATTAAACCAGATATTTTGATAATTGATTCCGTACAAATTGTATATAAGCAAGACATTCCATCTTCACCTGGATCCGTTACCCAAGTGAGAGAAATTACGATGGAATGTATGCATCTTTCCAAAGGTCATAACATTACAACTTTTCTGATTGGACATGTGACAAAATCTGGAGAAATAGCCGGGCCTAGAGTTTTGGAACATATGGTAGATGCGGTATACGAGTTTGAAGGGGACCGTCAACACGGTTATCGTTTAGTCCGCTCCCAAAAAAATCGTTTTGGGCCAACAGAAGAAGTAGCCATTTTTCAAATGAAACAACAAGGGTTACAAGAAGTTCTCAACCCCTCTGAAAATTTTCTGCAGGAAAGGAGTCTTGGTTCTGTTGGATCTGTAATTATCCCAACAATTGAGGGATCAAGAGCAATTCTTGTTGAAGTGCAGTCACTTGTTGCAAAATCATCCTATGCTACCTCTACTCGTAGATCTACAGGGCTTGATCCAAAAAGACTCACTCTTTTACTGGCTGTTCTTGAAAAGAAAATGGGTTATCAACTGCATCAATCCGATGTCTTTGTATCGATTGCTGGTGGTATGAAAATAACAGAACCTGCGATTGATCTTGGGATTATTTTATCAATCGCATCTTCTTTTTGCTCCAAAGCCATTGACCCAAATGTGATTGTAATAGGAGAGGTCGGGCTTGGAGGGGAAGTTAGATCTGTTCCAAGAATAGAGAGTAGACTTAAAGAAGCCATTCACATGGGTTTTACAAGATGTTTTTTATCTAAAAAGGCCTTGAAAAGCTTACCTAAAAAGCTATTTGAAAAAATCCAAATTATTGGTGTAAATGTTGTAGAAGAAGTGTTGTATGCTTTGCTCAAATAAAACAATCTCAGTCTGCGCAAGAGGCTCGAAACTCTCTCGAATCCAGGTAGAGGAGGTTCATAGCGCTCTCAAGGATCAATATGAAAACTTAGAGTTTGATTGCACCTTCCTTGAAACAATCGGAGACAAAGATCTTACAACGCCACTTACAAAAGTTTTAGACAGCGATTTTTTTACTCGAGAAATTGATAACTTTATTTTAGAAGGCAAAGCAGATATTAGTATCCACTCTGCAAAGGATCTGCCAGATCCACTGCCAGAGGGATTGCAACTTATTGCTATTACAAAAGGAGTCGATCCATCTGATGCGTTAGTATTAAAAGAAGGCTTTGATCTAACCTCGTTGCCACAAAAAGGTCGGATTGGAACCTCCTCAAAGGCTCGCCATGAGGCAATTACCAAACTGCGATCAGATCTTGTTCCAACAGAAATTCGAGGGCCTGTTGATAAACGCTGCGCTCTTATTGAAGAGGGAGTTGTAGATGGTATTGTGGTTGCAAAGGCAGCTTTAATTAGACTTGGATTTGAGCATTTGAATATATTTGATATGGATCATGCTCCACATCCCATGCAAGGCAAACTTGCAATTGTTGCTAAATCTTCTCGCGAAGATTTAAAAAAACTATTTTTACCTCTTGATAGTTTTAGAAATGGGTAAAGCTCTTTACTTGGGTCTTGATTCCTCTAACTGGCAGGGTGAACATGAGATCAAGCATGTTCCCATTATTGAAACTATTCCTATCGCATATGATTCTAAGCCTATTCTCAGCATGCTACAAAATTTAAATGAAATTACTCATTTTATCTTTACTAGCAAAACTGCTGTTCAATATTTTTTGGAGACATTAGATTTTCATAATCTTTCACCAAGTATCTTTAATGCAAAGCAAGTACTTGCTATTGGAAAAGCTACTCAAGGGATGTTAAAAGAGCAGGGAGTAGACTCAAACACTCCAAAAGTTGCCACGCAAGAGGGTATTATCGCTTATTTAGAAGCACTTGATTTAGAAAAAAGTTATGTGTGTATTCCTAGGTCATCGCTTGCAAGAGGTGTTCTGGATACATATCTACAAAAAAGACAAATTTCTTTTTTTGCATTTCCGCTTTATGAGACACGTATGAGGTCGATCGCAGAAAATATCAACTTAGATAATTTTGATGAAATTATCTTCACTTCACCGTCTACTGTAGACGCTTTTTTTGCTCAATTTAAGAGCATTTCCAAAAAAAATTCTCTTCGATGCATTGGCCCAATTACCAAGAAGCATTTAGAAAAAAAACAGCTGCAACTTGGCTTTTGTTAATACGTCTCTCAGTCTGTAGTGCGTTTACATACAGTTGTTTGTGGTTTTTATATCTGTATTTAAGACTGTTTACTAAAATATTTATTCAATCTAATTTATATTTTTAATTTTATTGTCATTAAAAAATTTAATCGTAGATAGTAATATTTTAATTAATAAATAAGTTTTTGTTTAATCAAAATCTTATTACCATGTCTCTTTTTTATGTTCATTAAACACTTAAATAAAGGAAAAAAATATGGCATGCGTGGCAAATAGCACTAATCATACAGATGCGTTCAAACAATTATATGATCATCAATGCGCTCAAAGTGAAAAGAATCGGAACAACCAAACTGCTGCCTCTGCAGACGTTCGTAGAAAGCTTGTTTTCCCAACAGGATTTCAATCTAAAGAAACAACTTCATTATCACGTGAGGAATGGTTAGAAGATTTGTCTAGCTCAAATATTCCTGAGGAAGACTTTGTTGGAAAAGCGCTAGCTGCGACTTCATTAATAGAAGTGTTAAATAATAAAGATTTGGACTTTCCATTGGATGAATCCGGGTACATGCGTATGCTCCATGATGAAAATATTGACAAAACAGATCCTGCTTTTGATTCGGAGTGTAGGCGACAATTTGAAATCATGATAAGAAATCTGCTAGCTGATACCAAACTTTCTCCTAAAAGAGTATCTGATATATTAAATGCTGGAAGTTCCCAAGAGGATGTGCAGTTTGTGGTAACTGCTGCTACTCTGCTGATTTGTCTTTGCTCAGCAAATAATAATGGGGATGCCTTTGTTGCTAAGCTTTTCAAAGTAAATCCTGAAAATATTTTAAAGATTTCTCCACGTGAACTCTGCGACGCACGCAAGTATGCTCAGATGCATACATTTGCTCAGCCTCAAGTTTGGCAATTATTTCCTAGTACAGTAAGAGTATAGAAATATTTTCACTATTTTTTTAAAACCTTTTTGCCTCTTCATCAATTGGTAAAAAGGTTTTTTTAATATATCCATTTGAAGTCGAGGATCGACCATTTGATCCAGAAGCGCCTCCGAAAGTAGTTAATAAATAATCCGATTTTTGAGTTGTGATGGCTTTAGATCATTACTTTTCAAAAACTAATTTACTCAAAAAATATCCACTTAATCTCGTTCCTTTTTACTGTATTAAACTAACAAATAAATAAAACTATTTTTATTTATTTGTTAGTTTGATTTACAGGACAATTAATGTTATAATTTAGTTTCTTAAAAGAGATTGGTTATGGATTTAATTAGGCCATTTGATTCAAAATTAAATTTTGAATGGGGTTTTGCAGAAAAAATCACCTGTCAGAGTGATCTAGTTGATCAAAAGGATTTTGATCAGATAACTCGGCTATGCTTGGTAACAATTGCAATCAGCTCGACTGTTGCAATTTCTACCGGTATTATTATTGCAACAGGAGGCGTTGCATTACCTGTAATCTTAGCCCTTGCGATATCAAGTAGTGTTGATTTTCTTTCTGTTGTCGGTGTTGCGATTTCTTCTTGTATGCATCATCACCAAGTCTGTAATAGAGCAGGAATGTTGGACAGTTGTTCAGCTCCACACATGAATTTTTGGAAAACAAACAAGCTTGGAAAAACTGAAATGATACCCACAAAACATTGCGCTGATACGCAAGAGTGGAGAAAAAAACTCATTAAAGCAGCTGAGCATAATATTGTTCTCTCAGGTAACTATTGTGGTGGTAGAGCATTTGATGAGATTTTAGATTTAATCAAAGAACAAATGGATATAAAGCCCAATCTACATGTTGTAATTCTTTCAGCGCCTAAATTTCTTAAAGATGAAATGATTTCAATGGAAGATCTAGGTGGAAAGAAGGTCACGTATCAGGTTAGAAATATAACAAAACTTAAAGAATTACAACTACACTATACTAACCGATTTTCTCTTGTAAAATGCCCTAGTGTCTGGATGACAAATCATGGTTTAAAAAGAGCGACGAATCATACAAAGTATTTTGGAATTGACTTTGGCAAATATTACATTTTGGGTGGAAGTGCTATTAAAGACAATTTTAATCAGGAAGGAGTGGATGATCCATTGCTTTTGTTAGAACACTTTGATTATTCGGAGTTTACAAATGAAATGGGGGAGCTACAACATCGAGCAAAGTTGTTTTATGAGCAAATAAATGATTTCGTAGTAGAAACTCAAACTGCAAATCCTGACATGCCTATTGGCTCAGTAATTTCTAAATTAAAGCAATTTATGAAGCCAAATGTTGGTCTGATTTCCAAAAATGCAGAGTTCTTCGATAACTCGGTAGAATCGCAGCTTGAACATGTTACCAAAATTTTGAGTAGGCTGGAAAGTTCTATGGATCTATTATCTCAAGCAGAAGACAATGATTTAACCCGCATCAATTCCACTACTCGCTTAAATGCTATTTGGAAAGAAATATCAAGTTACAACACTTTTCTTGAAGCTGTGAAAAAAAAGAACATGGCAGAACTAATAGAGTTACTAGATACATGCCGAAATAAATATGATAGTATGCATTATTTAGGAGCTGGTGAAATTAATAGTTTTGATGACTCGATAATCGACTTTGATCAAGATTCATTTTTTCGTTCTATCACAAACTTTGTTTTTGGATTGAGTGCAAAGATAGGTGAACTTCAGTATGCTGGCAGTTGTGGGACATTCGATAATGGTCTTACAGGTTATTTTGTGCCTAGTAATTTTAGAGATATGGATTTTGTGTTTCACAACCAAAAAGGAGAAAGGTCACCCGGTAGAAAACTTTTTTTACAAATGTTGACTCTTGCTTATCGATGGGAAAGATTGAATGTTGGCTATGACAATAACAAAGAAAATCCAATTTATTTTCCCACAGAAATACCTCGATTTCCAATTTTTATTTCTGAAAGAGTTGTACACAGCCATCAAAAATTAGGAATGGAAAAAGTTGAACCAATAGAAATTCAAGAAGGTGATACGCCACTTGTTTTGTTGATGAAAAAACCGATGGTCCATTGGCGTAAAGTAAAAACAGAGGTTATTGATTTTGATAAGAATGCTTCAGTTGCAAAAAAGGGAAAAATGAAAATTTTGTATTCTGGTCCCGAGCAACCAAATCAAACGAGTGAATTCCGCAGAGAAATACTCACTCAGATAGAAGCAGCTCAAGAAGAAATCGTTATAAACCACATGTATTTTCACCCAACAGATGATGTTTTTGAAGCTCTCATTAATGCAGCAAATCGGGGTGTGAGAATTACGATTATTACATGCGGCGTGTCGCAGAAGGTTTCAAATGGACAAAGGTTATTTGCTCCGCGAAACAAGTTCAATTATGTAGAGTTACTACATTTGATTGAATCAAACAGAAGAGAGAACGTTGAGATATATGAGTATACGCAAAGCTATAAAGGACTTCATAAAAAGGTTATGATTTTCGACAAGAGATACGTTTTAGCAGGAAGTAGTAATTTAGGTTATAAAAGTCTTGTCACAACCTCCGATCATGAAGTAAATTTTCTGTCTTTATCTCCAAAGTTTGCGAAAAATTGTATCGAGATTTGTGATATCGATAAGAAGCTTTCACAAAAAGTAGATAACAATACTCAATTAAGTATCTCTGATTATCTAGTTGCAGGAATGCATTCCATTGCGGCGCCACTGATTGGTTAGAGTCGCAACCAATTTTGATCCTATTCTTTAAGGTTTTCTTTTTCGAGTTCCTTCGATACAATCCAGTTTTTGATTACAACTTCAGGAGTCTTTGAATGGAACATCAACTACCTAAACTTCCCTATGAACTAGATGCATTGGAACCCGTGATTTCAAAAGAGATTATGGAATTGCATTATACAAAGCATCATAATGGGTACGTGACTAATTTGAATGCGGCGTTAAAAGCTTACAAAGAAGCTGAGTCGAAAGGTGACGTAGAAAAGATGGTGTCATGTCTGCAAGCTATTAAATTCAATGGTGGTGGCCATGTCAATCATAGCATTTTTTGGACAAATTTAGCGCCTGTTGGAAAAGGCGGCGGAGAGATGCCAAGTGGAAAACTTTCTGAGAAGATTAATAAAAAATGGGGTTCTCTAGACAAATTTATCGAGACATTCAATGCTAAAATAGGGCCACTACAAGGTTCTGGCTGGGGATGGCTTGGTTATAGCCCAGCAACAGGCTGTATTGGGATTAGAGCGATGTCAAACCAAGACCCTCTGTCAACAGTAGGTATGATTCCTCTTTTAGGAATAGACGTATGGGAGCATGCTTATTATCTTCAATATAAGAATGTTAGGCCAGAATATTTAAAAAATATTTGGAAAGTGGTTAATTGGAAAAATGTTGAGGAGCGTTATCTGAAGGCGCTTAGTAGTTAAGGTTTTAATTGCCCCTTGAAATAAGGGGCAATGCTTGTTTTCTTTTGTTTTTTTTGTTATAATAGGTAACTCGTATAAATTAGATATATAAGGTCGAAATTATGGGCTTTTTAGGGCTTTTTACTCGAAATAAACCAAAAATCATGTCTGGTTCTACCAAGAAAGATGGGTTTGATGGGTGGATCAAATGCACAGGATGTGAGGAAATGGTTCATTCTAAGGAGCTTAAGGAGAATCTTAGCTGCTGTCCTAAATGTGATCATCATTTCCGCATTTCAGCTGAAAAAAGAATCGAAATATTAGCAGATAAAAAAAGTTTTAAAGAACTTTTTGATAATCTAGAAGCAAATGATCCTTTGCAATTCACAGATTCTAAAGCGTATACAGATCGTATTAAAGCAGCCCAGGAAAAATCAGGCAGAAAAGATGCTGTGATTGTTGGAACTTGCACTATGAATAAAAGAAAAGTGGCCCTTGGGGTCATGAACTTTGCATTTATGGGTGGATCCATGGGCTCGGTTGTTGGAGAAAAGCTTACAAGGCTGATTGAGCATGCAATTGAAAATAATCTTCCTGTTGTCATTGTATCCGCATCGGGTGGCGCTCGTATGCAAGAGTCTATTTATTCCCTTATGCAAATGGCTAAAACATCAGCAGCACTTGCAAGACTGCATGTAGCAAAGCTTCCGTTTATATCTATTCTGACAAACCCAACAACAGGCGGTGTAACAGCATCTTTCGCATCACTTGGTGATGTGAATATTGCAGAGCCAGAAGCTTTGATTGGATTTGCAGGACCAAGAGTAGTTGAGCAAACGATTGGTCAAAAGCTTCCTGATACTGCGCAAAAATCTGAGTTTCTCTTGGAGAAAGGAATGATTGATTGCATTGCAAAACGTTCTGAGTTAAAAGAGAAGGTCGCAACAGTGGTTGATTTTCTAATGGACAATGATGAAAATGTGGATTGTGCAAAAACAAGAGCTGCAACCCTAGATGAACTGATTGCGAAATCGAAAATAGATCGAGAAAAAAATAAGGTGCAAATTGACAAACACAAAAAGCTCAAAAAACGTTAACCTTCCTATTCAAATTGTAGACGAAGAGTGCATTCCGACCTACGGTTCAACAAACGCTGCAGGTGCGGATCTTCGAGCTAATATTGAAAAATCTCTTGTATTAAAGCCTTCGAAATCAATGCTTATTCCAACTGGAATTTTCATGGAGATACCAGAAGGGTTTGAGGTGCAAATAAGACCAAGATCAGGTTTAGCTTTAAAAAATCAAATCACAGTTCTAAATACTCCTGGAACAATCGATTCCGATTACCGCGGAGAGATTGGAATTATCTTGATCAATCACTCAGATAAAGACTTTGTAATCGTACCTAAGATGAGAATTGCTCAAATGGTGATTGCAAAAGTATATCAAGCTGAATTTGAAGTTCGATCTAGCTTAAGTGAGACCGCTCGAGGACAGGGCGGCTTTGGACACAGTGGAACGCACTAAATTCAATGGGGGCTGTTATTTCTATATCTAAGTACTTAGATGAAGACTTAGTTGTCTTTCTAAAAAAAGAATCTAGAGATCAAGTGTTAAAAAAGCTTGTTGATAAGCTTGTTGCATCTGGCAAAGTGGGTGCAAATTCAAATTTCTATCAAGCGATCTTAAAGAGAGAAGAAATAGTGTCAACTGGGATAGGCTCTGGTGTCGCTATTCCACACGCAAAATTAGATAGCTTGCAAGATTTCTCTATTGCGATAGGCATTGAAAAAGATGGGAATGGGTTCGACTGGAGCGCAATTGATGGATATCCTGTAAGACTTGTTTTTTTGATTGGAGGACCAGCTTCCAATCAAGCAGAGTATTTAAAAATACTCTCTTATTTAACGGCAAAAATCAAACATCAAGATCTGCGTGAGAACCTTCTCAAGTGTAAAAGTCGCACTGAAGTTCTTTCTTTTTTCAAATAAATTTTTATTTCTAGCTAGAAAAAACGAAAAATGGCTATAAATGACAAGCGTTGGAAACTTGTGGAGGCTAAAGCTATGGATTTGAAAATTAAAGATGTATCTGAACTACTAAATGTATCTGAGACAACAATTCGAAGGTGGCTCTCAGAGGGTAGAATCCCAGCATATCGCTTAAATCATCAATACCGTTTCAGTAGAATTGAAATAGAGAATTGGATGTTGACGCTCAAAGTAAATAACAAGCCTAGTCTAAAATCTGTTAAAGAAAAAAAAGAAAGTTCTGATGTTTCGAGTAAGAAAGGCTCTCAGCAATTTAGTTTTTATAGAGCAGTGCATAGAGGGGATGTAATCACTGATATTGACGCAAGTTCTAAAGAGGATCTGATTGCGCAAACAATGCAAAGAGTTGCGCAAAAGCTTAACTTTGATCCAGATGTTGTAACAGAGTTATTAATGGATCGAGAAAAAATGATGCCGACGGCGCTAAATAGTGGAATAGCCGTGCCACATACAAGAGAGTTTACACTCAAGGGAAGTATCGATGCAATTGTGATTGTGTTACCAAGTAAACCAATTGATTGGGGCGCTCTTGATGGCAAACCAGTTGATGTCCTATTTTTCTTATTTTCATCGAATGATAAAAGGCACCTTCATTTGCTCGCAAAAATTGCTCACTTAAGTTCAAATGAAGAAGCTATCGAACTTCTCCAGTCCAAACCTGAGAAGGGAGAGCTTCTTTCGTATCTTAAGAAGTGGGAATCAACAGTACAAAATCTATCTGAGTAAAACTATTTCTTCTTCTCGCTCTTAGAGGGGGAAGAAGTAATTAACTCTTTTTCATTTGGTTTTTCTTCCGACTTTTCCTCAAAAAACAAATTTTTGTCTTTTACAGATATCAGATAAGAAACTTCTTTTTCACCATCTGAAAGTAACTTTTCAGCAAGAGAGTCTTCAAGTTTTCGCTCGAGTGTTCTTCGAAGAGTTCGAGCTCCCATTTCAGGTTTGAAATCAAAATTTACCAAGTAGTCCTTAGCTTCATCAGAAAGACTAATTTGGATGTTTTTAACACCGAGTCTTTTTTGTAGCTTGGCAACTTCGATATCAAGAACATGTAACAATTTCTCTTTAGTAAGAGCGCTAAAGATAACAAGATCATCAAGTCTATTAATAAATTCTGGTTTGAAATGCTTTTTACAAGCCTTTCGAATTTTTTCTTCCATTTCTTCGTACGATATCATGCCTTCAGTTGCTCCAAATCCAAGTTGCGTAGATCTTTGAATAAGGTCAGATCCAAGATTTGAAGTTAATATGATAATCGTATTTCTAAAGTCAATTTTTCTTCCGATAGAGTCTGTAAGCGTTCCTTCTTCAAGAATCTGAAGGAGAATGTTCATTACATCTGGATGCGCTTTTTCCACTTCATCAAAGAGTACTACAGAGTAGGGGCGTTGACGCACTTGCTCAGTTAACTGACCACCTTCTTCATGCCCAACGTAGCCTGGAGGAGAACCTGTCATTCTACTAACAGCAAATTTCTCCATGTATTCAGACATATCTACTTGGATAAGAGCGTCTTCTCCACCAAACATCTCTGTAGCAAGTTTTTTTGCAAGTAGAGTTTTTCCAACGCCCGTTGGCCCTAAGAATAAAAATGCGCCAATCGGTCTATTTGGATCTTTAATATCTGCCTTAGATCTTCGTATAGATCTGCAGATAGTTTGAATTGGTTTTTCTTGCCCAATGATCACTGATGTAAGTGTTTCTTCCATTTTAAGCACTTTTTTTGTTTCAGCTTCAGTAAGTCTTGTCACAGGAATGCGAGTTTGTTTTGCAACAATATTTGCAATGTCATCTTCGTCAACGATGACTTTGTGCTCTTCTTTATTCTTTTCCCATTCTTCTAAAATCTTTTGCAGTTGCTCACGTAGATTTTTTTCCTTATCACGAAGCTTGGCTGCTTTTTCATATTCCTGCTTGCCAATTGATTCTTCTTTTGCTTTTTTAAGCTCTTCAATTTCAACTTCAAATTTTGAAATTTCTTGAGGTTGGTCCATCATATGAATACGAGCTTTAGCGCCAGCTTCGTCGATTAGATCAATTGCTTTATCAGGCAAAAATCTGCCTGTAATATATCGATCAGATAAAAATACAGCGCTTTTGATGGCATCATCTGTATAAATACACTTGTGATGCTCTTCATATTTTTTCTTGAGTCCTGTAAGAATTAGAGTCGCTTCTTCAAGTGATGGAGGTGCAACATGAATTTTTTGGAATCTTCTCTCTAGCGCAGCGTCTTTTTCAATATGCTTTCTAAATTCATCCATAGTTGTTGCGCCAATACATTGGATTTCGCCACGAGATAGCGCAGGCTTTAAGATGTTAGAGGCGTCAATGGCGCCTTCAGCAGCTCCAGCGCCAACAATGGTATGAATCTCATCAATGAAGAGGAGAATGTCTCCATGCTTTTTCACCTCATCCATGACTGCTTTGATTCGCTCTTCAAATTGGCCACGATATTTCGTGCCAGCTATCATCAGTGTTAAATCAAGTGAAATGAGTTTTTTCTTGGCAAGATGGTCTGGAACTTCTCCATTAACAATTGCTTGGGCAAGGCCCTCCACAATAGCAGTTTTTCCAACGCCTGCCTCTCCAATAAGCACCGGGTTGTTTTTTCTTCTTCTACAAAGAATAAGAATTAATCGTTCTACTTCTTGTTTTCGGCCGATGACCGGATCCATTTTAGATTCTTTACAAAGCTCTGTTAGATCATGTCCATAGGCTTTAAGTGCGGGTGTCTTATCCGCAATTGGTCCGCCAGGACCTCTATCTTGACCGCGGGGTGGAGGCGTAGAGGGAGTCATTCCCATTGGAGGAAGTTGCAAGTTGAAAGTTTCTAGTTCTTTCAGAACTTCTTTGCGGATTTCTTTAATGTTGATATTTAGGTTCTCAAGAATCTGACAAGCAACACCATCATTTTGTCGAAGAAGAGCAAGAAGAAGATGTTCTGTGCCAACATAATTGTGGTTAAGACTTGCTGCCTCTTCATTAGCATATTCAAAAACTTTTTTTACTTTGCCAGTTAGAGCTGGGTCACCATAGACTTGTATTTCGGGTCCAAAACCAACAATTCGCTCGACTTCGGCGAGGACAGTGTCATAATCTACATTTAGGTTTCTTAAAACGTTTACTGCAATTCCTTGCCCAAGTTTTAAAAGACCCAAAAGAACGTGCTCAGTTCCTAAGTAATTGTGGTTGAGACGTTGCGCTTCTTTTTTAGCAAGTTTTATGACTTGTTTCGCACGGTTTGTGAACTTATCAAACATATGATGTACTCTCTATAGTTGTTATTACCAATTATCTTGGATCTTTCCATTTTCTTCATTCTCTTTTTTATACTATTTTTTGTAAATTGGACAATTGCTATAATGGGAATCTTTAAATAAATTTTATTTCCAATTTCCCTAACTTATTAAAGGTAAGGTGCGTGAAAAAGCTTCAAATATTAGATACTGGAATTAAATCTGCTCAGGAGAACATGGAAATTGATCATGACCTCCTTAATAAGCTTAAACCAGGCGACAATCCTATCCTTCATTTGTATGATTGGAAAAATTCTTCTTTAACGTATGGTTATTTTTTAAAGCCTTCTAATGTACTAGATCTTGAAAAAGCAAAAAAGTGGAGTATAGATTTAGCTAGAAGGCCAACTGGTGGTGGGGTAATTTTCCATGTAAGTGATTTTGCTTTTTCAGTACTGATCCCAAAAGACCATCATGGCTACTTTGATAATACGCTTAGTAATTATAAGTTTATTAATGACTTGGTACTGCTGGCTTATTCTGAAGCCTTTGCAAAAGAGATTTCTTTGAATTTGCTTCAAACAGAGCCTAAGGCGCCAGATATTGCTTCATCCCATTTCTGTATGGCAAAACCTACCAAGTATGACATAATGATTGGTGATAAAAAAATAGTCGGCGCCGCGCAACGAAAAAAAAGAGAAGGGTTTTTACATCAGGGGAGCATCGCAATTGCGATTCCAAAAAAAGAGCTCTTAGAAGATGTCTTGCTTCCTGATACAAAAGTATTGGAGTCAATGCAGCAAACAACCTTTACCCTTTTAAAGGATTCTTGGACAAATCAAGATTTAGCTGAAGTTCGGCAAATACTAAAAAAACAGCTTATTACAACATTTACAGAAGGCACATAAGTATGGAGAAAAAAAAGCGATTTGCAATTAGTCCAACACGTGAAGAAGACTTTCCACTTTGGTATCAAGAAGTGATCAAAAATGCAGATCTTGCTGAGCATTCTCCTGTGCGAGGTTGTATGGTAATAAAGCCACTTGGATACGCTCTTTGGGAAAACATCCAAAGAAAGCTTGATCAAAAAATCAAAAAAAAGGGGGCAAAAAACGCCTATTTCCCACTTTTTATTCCACTAAGCTATTTTGAAAAGGAAGCCCAGCATATTGAAGGGTTTGCAACAGAGTGCGCTGTTGTAACACATCACAAACTTGAAAAAAACGCCGAGGGAAAATTGGTGCCTGCAGGTGAACTTGAAGAGCCATTAATTGTTCGGCCAACTTCTGAGATGATCATTGGTGAGATGTTTGCAAAATGGATTTCATCTTATAGAGACCTACCCCTAAAACTAAATCAATGGGCAAATGTCGTACGATGGGAACTTAGACCAAGGCTATTTCTGCGATCATGTGAGTTTTTATGGCAGGAAGGGCATACAGCACATGCAACGAAAGAAGAAGCTAATGATTTTGCAAAAGAAATTTTAGATTTATATGTAAACTTTAGTGAAAACACACTCGCTGTTCCTGTATTTAAAGGAAGAAAGTCAGAAAGAGAAAAATTTCCCGGAGCTGAAATTACATATACTCATGAAGCCATGATGCAAGATGGAAAAGCTCTTCAAATGGGAACCTCTCATTTTTTAGGGCAGCATTTTTCAAAAGCTGCTGATATTCAATTTACAGACACCGATGGAGAGTTAAAGCATGCATGGACAACTTCTTGGGGTGTAACTACTCGCTATATAGGTAGTTTGCTGATGGTCCACTCTGACGATGATGGTGTTATTTTACCTCCAAAAATCGCCTCTATTCATATGGTAATTATTCCAATTATCCACAAGGACGAAACGAGAGAAAAGGTTCTGAGTTACTGCAAAAAAGTAAAAGAGACGTTGGAATCTATTGACTATCACGGAGCTCCATTAGAAATCCATATCGATACAAGAGATATGAGGGGGGGAGAAAAATCTTGGGATTGGATCAAAAAAGGAATACCTCTTCGTTTGGAGATTGGACCTAAAGAAATCGATGAGAACCTTCTTTTTATGAAGTCTCGAATTAAAGCTCATAAGGATGGTGAAAAATTGTCTCTTGATCAATTAGAAGAGAGAATTGTTGGTGATCTTGATCAAATGCAAATCACGTTATTTCAAAGAGCGAAGTCATATAAGGAAACAATGACTTTTGAAGTTTCCTCTGAAAAAGAATTCTATGACTTTTTTCATAGTGATAAAAAAGGGTTTGTGCTTGCCCATTTTTGCCAAGACTTAAAGTTAGAAGAAAAAATCCAAAAAGAGCTCAATGTGACAGTTCGATGCATACCAGAAAAAATGTCAAAACCAGGAAAGTGTATTTTTACAGGTAATAAGAGCCCTCAAATGGTGGTATTTGCGAAGTCTTATTAATATATCTGACTATCTTCATTTTGGATTTTGCTGGCAAAGTAGAATTTATTAAGTCATTTATAATGATGGTGATAAAAAAAATATTTTTTAATGTATTTGTATACTCCGAGCTTTAAAATTCACTACATATATTCGCTGAATCTGGATAATTATAGATCCCTGTAGTAATTTAGTAAGGGACTATTGCTCGAAAGGAATTCTTTTGGTAGGATCAGTCTCTTTATCTACGCTTATTTGAGGAAACCGTTATGTTCGATTTTTTAAGGAAATATCAGAAGTTCTTTTTAGCATTAACTGCTGGTGCAATGATTATTTCTTTTGCCTTTTTTGGAACCTACTCTACGATTACTAAAAAAGAGAAAATTCCGAATCGGATTATTGGAACAAGAATTGATAAATCACCGATATATCAGGTTGAATTTGAGCAGTTAAAACGTTTTATTAATAGTGATCGACATGACGTTAAACAAGGATTTGCGAATATTTTAAATGATGGGGTAATTCGCTATGATTTCATGAATGACGGTATTGGATCAATTCTTGCCAAAAACTACTTTGACCAAATTAAAGAAAGTTTTGGTGAAAAAATCGAAACAAAAAAGAAGTTCAGAGGGTATAGACACCCTTATAACTCAGCAATCACAGCAGAAAATTTATGGGCAAACTTTGCGCCGAATTTACTGATGCAATTAAAACAGTTTCAATCTAAGCAAGCTGGCGCTGATGAAACATCATTTGAGGATTTAGCATCTCTTTATTTGGAAGAGCAAAATTTTCCCTCAGCTGTTCTTAGACAATATCTACGTATTCAAGAATATCAAGGGGGAGAGAGTAGAAAGGACCCAAATTTACAATCACAGGATTTATCACTATTTAGAGCAAGTAGCGTTGAAGACTGGTTTGGTAAATCTTATTTAGATCTTTGTGCAATGTTTATTGAGAACGTGGCGAGTTACGCATCTAAAAATGGATACAAAGTCACGGATGGAGAAGCAAAGGCTGATTTATATCGAATTTGTTTAGAGACAATCAAAAATCAAAATCCAAACCATGAATTAACGGAAGAGCAGTTGCAAAATGCATACCTCTACACGGTAAATGGTCTTGGGATGAGAGAAAAGGATATTACCTCTGTTTGGAAGAAGGTGCTTTTGTTTAGAAAGTACATGAAAGACACTTCTAATAGTATTTTTCTAGATACAAATTTCTACCAAAACTTTAACGCTTTTTCCTCAGAAAAAGCTGATGTAACCCTATATAAAATTAACGATAATATGAAGCTTGATAGTTTATGGGACCTGTTTCAATTAAAGTATTATCAGGATGCAGTCTACAATAAATCTACAGCTCTTATATCATTAGATGCTAGGCAAAAAAACTTAGAAAGTATTGAGTCCTCGCATCCCGAATTAATAGAAAGAAGATTTTACTTGGAGTGTTCACAGGTAGATATCAAAGACGCTTATGAACATATTGGTTTAAAGCAGATGTGGGATTGGCAGAAAAATCCTGATAATTATGCAAAACTTGAAGATGCCTTTCCAATACTTCGGTTTAGTGGAAATCAGACGATTGAAAACGTTCTAGCAAATCTGCAAGGATCAAAAAGAGCTGAAATAGATAATCTATCTAAAAAATTAATGGTTCTTGAAAACAGAGAACTTTTAGAGCAAGCATTTGCGAATACTTCGTGTGAGAAAAAAGTATATTCTTTTTCTGAAAAGGGCGTAAATTTTCCTTTCAAAGGAATTAAAAAGAGAAAAGAGTTTATTGCACTTTTAACAAGCGCTCTTGAAAATCCGGTAGATGCAAAAGAGTTAGAGTTATTTAGCGCAAATGATAAGAATTTTTATCGCATACTTGTGTTAGAAGATTTTGGAAAAAAAGAAGTAATGCCATTTCAGGATGCTAAAAATGCAGGAGTGGTAAACGAGTTGCTTACTAAGAAACTCAGCTCTTCATATGAAAGTGTTCGAATTAAAGATCCATTGGCCTATCAAAATGCAAATGGAGATTTTAAACCTATTACTCAAGTAAGAGAGATTGTTGGAAAACAAGTTTACTCTAAGCTTCTAAAAGATATGGAAAATGCATTTATAAAATCTGGTGAGAAATTACTGGGAGATAGCCTTGATC
>JAJFMH010000042.1 GCA_021772245.1 Chlamydiota bacterium
GTAATTTCTTTATGACCATATGCAAAATATACATTTTTAATGAGCAGATATTTTCCAGCATTTAGTCTATCAGGTAACCTTAACCGAAGGGTTAAAGATCCCTTTTCATCAATAGTTGCTACGCAACTTTGATTTCCTGCGGTTTTGTCTTTCGAACCGACTTGGAAAAAAGTAGAGCTTCTTGCTTTTTTCCAATCGCGTTTCCATTCTTTATGAGTCAAAAAACCATTTTCACAGAGTTGGTATTGGGATTTGAATAGTTTACGTGATCCAAAACATATTCGAACTCTATTCTGATCTTTATCTTCAAGGAGTTTTGCATATGCATTTTGATATCTTTGTAATTTTTGATGCAAAAGATGACGATTTTTCAACTTTCTTTTCGAAGATAATTTTTTCTCAAGTTTTGATATCTTTTCTTGCAACTAGTGCTAGATGAAGCTTACATTAAGGGAGGGTCAAATGAGACTTTGCTTTAAATTTTCGTAAGTTGAGATAAGATCTGAAATATAAATTTTTTTTGAATAATTGTCCTTAATTGATTTGGACTGAATTTACAAGAAGGATTAAAATAATTTATTAATATTAGGGAAGTCGAAAAGGCTATCATCAGAGCTCACAGGTGGAGACTGTACTTGGTTTAGAAACGACAATTTAGGATTTACGTTTTTTTTCGGACTTTGGTAGCGGCTTTCGGGGTGGCTTTTTTCTTTCGGGTCGCTCGAAGATTTGGTAAGAGAACCGGCTTTAAGACATTATAGCTAAAATTAGGTTGGTTTTCTTGAAGACATCGTTCTAGATCTTGGATGTTTTTTCCAAAAAGTTGGTTGGCTTTATCAGATCCTTGGAATTGAATATTAAAGCTCGAGCCTTGTTTATCCAGAATTATCTTACTGTGATCAAAAACAGAGCCACTCATACTGAGTGTCACTTCTGTTTTACTATCAACTCCCTTTTCATTCACTATCATGATATGACCAACCATCTTCTCAAATAGCTCATATACTGGAGTAGAAAGCTGAGTGTAGGTTGGAAGATCTGTTGGAGGTGCAGCAAGAGTTGGCTCTATCTGCGCAGCTTGAGGAATATCTTGCAAAGACGCTGAGTTTGGAGTCGTAATTTGGTCAGGGGAGTCTTTGTCTTTTTTTTGTAATGCATTTTCTTTTGAAGTTGCATCTGTAGGAGCAAGGTTAGCCTCTACAGTCGAAGACTTTTCTGGCTGTACTTTAGTTGTATCCGGAGATTTAGCAGTTTGATCTGTAGAGGTCTTTGTAGAGGATTTATTTGTAGAAAGATCTTTTTTGGTGGTACTTTTTTTCTTTAAAGCTCCCTTTAAAGGCTGATCTTTAAGAAGGGATGTGTCCTTTACTTTTTTAGCTTTTGATGGAGTTTGAGAAGGTTGCTGTGCTTGCGAAGAATTCGTAGATGTTTCTGGAGACTGCGGGTTTGTGGGAGAGGGGACATTTTCTTCTTGGGGGGCTTCAGGTTGCGCTGGTTCTTGCGACTGCGGCGTTTGAGGCAAAGAAGTTGTTGTTTCAGGTGGAACGTAGCTAGATTCTTCGTTTATATCTACATCCTCGTTTGGAGCCGACTCATCCATGCTTGGTAATAGGGGAGACGAGGTAGGAGCTTTGGTTGGACCCGTTGTTGAAGGGGTTTGTGTATCATAAAGGCCATCTAACTTTTTTTTGTCAGACATATGCTCAGAAAAAGTTGTCTCTACACTTGGAGGTGGTGGCTCGGCAGAGATGTCCTCATCATCTCCTTCTGACTCTTCTTTTTTTAGTTGTCTTTGGCGACGCTTTTGAGACTCTTCAGACTCATCCACTTTTAAGATTTTTTTGAACTCTTCAGGGTGAGCAACGCGCTCTTTTTCAGGCTCTTTTGGATTTACAGGACCTGTGTAACCTCTTACGCTATCTGATTCTGCCATGGCTTTTTACCTACTTAGGCTTCCTTTTATTGAGATGGTGTCGCACAGACCCCATCTCATCAGATTCTGTTGATTCCACTTGCTTTTCTTCTTTTAAAGCTTCTGCTTTCCATTCTTTATGATGGAGATGCATTTTTTCTAAGTCGTTTTGTTTTTGCAAACGTTCCTTTCTTGCTTTTTCAACAAGCTTTTCTTTTTCAACGACTTTCTTTTTTTGGATTTCAACTTTTTTATTTTTTTTCTTTAGCTCATCCTCAATCATTTTGAGGTATTGCTTCATTACTTGAATTTTATCAGATGTAGTTCCCGCATCTAGTTTTTCTCTAAACTGATCAAGTTTTACTTGTTTTTCGAGCTTTGTTTTGTCTCGATCCTCTTCTAGATCCTTTAACACCTTTTCTTCTTTTTCTAAAGCAAGCTTACATTCTTTTAAATGTCTTTCCGCTTCGTTAAGGCGTTTTTCTTTAATAAGAACGAGGTCCTTAAGTGGGTATTTATTGGTCACGAGGTCCTCTTAGGTAAAAAGGGACTTGAGTTTTTGTAGAGTCTCATCGAAGGAGCATTTTTCATTAACACCTTGTTTTAAGAAATTGTTGACTTTGTCCACGTATTTAATCGCAAAGTCAGCGGCTTTATCAGATCCTGGTTTGTATTCACCGATACGAATGAGAAGTTCATTTTTCTTGTAGTTAGCAAGCACTTCTCTAATTTTTCCAATCAGTAAAATGTGCTCTTTATCAACAATAGATGTAATGATCCGACTCACAGATGAAAGTAAATCAATAGCTGGGTAGTGATATTTTCTTGCTAAATCAGAAGATAAAATAATGTGTCCATCCAAAATAGATCGCACTTCATCCGATACCGGCTCATTCATATCATCACCGGCTACTAAGATGGTATAAAAAGCAGTAATTGATCCTTTATCTGAATTTCCAGAACGTTCAAGTAGTTTTGGAAGGGTTGCAAAGACAGATGGTGTAAATCCAGCTCTCGCAGGAGGCTCACCAGCTGCGAGGCCTATCTCACGAAGGGCTCTTGCAAAACGGGTCACAGAATCCATCATCAAAATGACAGAGTTACCTTGTTCTCTAAAATATTCGGCAATGGCTGTACCAACGTACGCTGCATTAAGTCTAAGTTGGGCTGCTTGGTCTGATGTAGATACTACGATTACAGATCTTGCAAGACCTTCTTCACCTAGGTCATTTTCGATGAATTCTCGAACTTCTCTTCCTCTTTCTCCAATGAGCGCGATGACATTGATATCTGCTTTTGCATTTTTTGCAATCATACCAAGAAGCGTGGACTTACCGCCACCGGCTGCTGCAAAAATACCCATTCTTTGTCCTTTTCCAACAGTCAAGGCGCCATCTATGCAACGAATGCCAACAGAAATGGGTTCTTCAATTTTTTTTCGCTTCAGCGGATCTGGTGGTGAATTTAGAACAGAGATTGTTTCATCTAAGACAAGGGGCCCCTTTTCTGCTTCATCAAGTGGCTCGCCAAGTCCATTGAGTACTCGACCAAGTAAATTTTTCCCCACTTTAATTTGCAGTGGAAGCTTCATAGGGATCACCTCTGAGGAGGGACCAACACCAGACATATTACCAAGGGGAGATAGGTATACTTCATCACTTGTGAATCCAACTACTTCAGCAATAAGGGGGGGGCCTTCTCGCTTAATCATACAGACCTCGCCCATTTTCACTTGTGGAACGACGGCTTTAATCAGCATGCCTACAATTTCTGTGATTCTACCATGAACAGTTGTAAGTTCTATATTTTCAAGCTGAGAGGCAAGTTTGTTGTAGTCGGGGCTCATGGAGGGTACTCATTTTGTTATATCTGGATGTTAAACACTTGTTTTACATCATCGACAGCTTTACTCAGTAACACGGAAGAATATTCTAGCTCTTGCTGCGCTTTAGCAAGTTTCACTTGAATAAGAAGCAATTTACCAGGGTTTAATGGCTTACCACCAGCGCCAAGGGTGGAAATCATCTTTTGCGCATCCTGCATTCTATTTTGCCCATTGGTTACATAGGAAAGGAATTTAGCAATAGGGCTCTGGCGAGAAATATTGGGCGTATTTTCTGGAACTGTTGCTCCTGTATTTTTTGCAACAGTATCTAAAAGAGAGCTTGCATCAGAAAGTTTATTTCTAAGAAGGTACTTTTGAGATTGCTTGAGTTTAAGATTTTTTGTTTGCAATTGATTGTGCAAATCACCAAGAACTCCAGATGTACTTTCCATTTGCGCTTTGACAGAGTCCATAGTAGGCCCTGGCAGGGCGTTAGCATTTGCTGATGCTAAGTCATACGGGGACGGCGCTGTAGAGCCTGTTGAGCTCTGCGCGTTTGCATCTTGACCTTGCATATAAGAATCAAACGGTTGATCTGGGTTTTTCAATCTGTCTTGATCCCCAATCGGCTGCTCTGGATCTATTTTATCTGGGCCCTGTATATCAGGATTTATTTCCTTTGCCATACGAAAATTTTTTCCTATTTCTATGCGGTTGGTGGTTTGGGTTTTTTCACAAACTTTTCAACAAAATCTAACGCTGTATTGGCTACTTTTTTCACATCCTTATCTGATGTCTGCGTTGACTCTTCTAAGATTTTTTCACCTTCAGAGACTTTATCTGGGGTTAGACTTAAGCAAATACCTAGAAATGTTTTTGCCATTTCATTATTCGGTTCTTTTTCAAGTACTTCGTTAAAAAGCTTACAAGCGTGTTTTAACTCAAGTTTATGAAGGTGTAGGTACCCAATTCCAATTTTTGGGAAGTTACTTTCCTTATCAAGGATGCTAGCAGCGTGGAAGAGTTTGGTAGCAGAGTCTTCGTCTGCTTGGTTTACTGCGATAAAACCAGCTTCGAGAAGAGTGAAGAAATGGTCTTTGTATTTTTCTTGCATGGACATGTTTTTTTCTCCAACCTATCTTATGATGTTTTTTGGTTTCTAACAGATGTATTGATCATCGAATTTACCTGAGAGATCAAATTCGAAATCGAATCTCCAATTTGTGTTACTTGACTCATCCCAAACTGGAGAAGTAGGAATTTACCAGGCGTTGCTGAGCTGATATTGCTCGCAATATTTCTTACTTGCTTTACAATCTGACTTTGCAAATGGACATATTTCCAGATGAGTGTCGTAAAGGAAAGTGTTGCCCACTGATTTTCTGGATTACTCATAGGAACCTCATTACTTTTGTTTTGTGACTTTTTTAATTACTTTTTGCAAAGCTGCATAACCATGTAAAAGTACGCCGCACTGCTCGAAATCTTCTGATGCAGTTCCTTCGCGAAGCATTTTTTTCAATTCTTCTGTGCGTGTATTTACTTGCTCAATGAGCACCTTCATTTTTTTGGGATCGTTTTTTAAGTCCTTTTCGAGATCAAACTCAAAGGCAGGCTTCTCATTTTTTTCCATACCAAACATTGGCTTTATTCCCCCGTATAGAGTAATACTTTTAGTTTTTAACTTTATTGCTGATTGTATTGAATCTTATATTTTAATCCATCTTTTTCGAGTAAAATTTCATTATTATCTATTTTCGTTATTTTCATGCCGTCTAATAAATCACCAACAGATAATATTTTTCCGTTAATTACAACGTATTCAGACATGTTCCCAACTTTAGAACTTCCTGTGACTTTGAATTTACTTGAAATATCTATAATGGAAGAATTCGCAGAGGAGAAAATCACAAAATTTTTGATGAGTCTTATTCCCTGCACATTATTTAAATATGCTACAATCTCTTCGAATTCTTTTTCTTGTTTATCACTCACTCTACCCGCTAAGATAAGTTCGCCATTACTAAGCTGAAAAGTTACATTTACAAATCCCTTATCGATTAGAATGCTTTGAATTTCTGCTTGCAATGTATTTTCAACAACAACAGCGTTTGTGAGCCTGTCGACATACGGAAAATTCACATTTAGGTAATCGGTTAAATCAGATGCTAAGTCAATATTTTGAACGTAGCCTCTAGCTATAAAGTGACCAGGCTTGGGAGCGATAATTGAAACGCCTCTCCAATTAGGGTTTTTCATCAGAAGTGCGTTCATGCTTTCTGACACAAGTTCATCGATGACTACATTGTCTTCAATATTTCTAAGAAATTTAAGAGATCTAAGCAGATAGGAAAGTTCTTGGTGATCCACTTCTTTTAATACATGGCCAAGAAGAAATAAATTTCCTGTCTTATCATTATATGTGTATTCAACGCCCTTAAAGTTTTTAAGTGTCTCTTCGATAATTTTGTTGGTGTCTTCTGTTGCAAGTTCTACTTTTGTGGAAGAGAAAAGACCTATGACACCGATAACACCAATAAAGACTAGAAGGCTAATTGTACCAGCTAAAATAAGATGTTTTTTTGGAATGATCATTTCTTTCCAATTTTTCTCTTCTTCTTTTGTAGTAACCTTTTCTTCCTGTTCGACTTCCTTTTTTTCAAATTGCATAGGAGGGGGAGAGATAATCGTTTCTCGTGATTTTTCTTTATCGATTACAAGAATTGATGTAGTTCCAAAGGCAATGAGATCTTGCGAAGAAATTCCAGACAATTTTTCAATTTCTTCTCCATTATGCAGAGTTTTATTACTGCTACCAAGGTCTTCTAAACTCAGGTTTCCATTTTCATCGCAAACAAGCTTTGCATGTTTACGAGAAACACTTAAATCTTGGAATACAATATCGGAAACATCGGGATCTTTTCCGATTACATAGGACTTGTTTTTTTCAATGTAGAATTCTGCGCCTGTATTTGGTCCAGACACTACCTTTGCAATCCATCTAGCATCGTGCTCATCTTCGAAGTGTACGCTATCTAGCGTCTCTTTTTCTTCAAAAGAGGTGTCTCTTTGATAGCTTGTGGTATCAGAAGTCGTCTCATTGGGATCTTTTGTTGTGAAATGAAAAAAACTATTTCCAATTTGCACTGTGTCACTATCTTCTAATAAAGTAGGCTCTAGGGCTGGTTTCCCATTGACACTTGCTGGATTTGTTGCACTTAAGTTTTCAAGTACAATTCCATCATCAGTTTGTTTAAAAACAACGTGTTTGCGAGATACCATAGGGTCTTCGAGTACTTGATAACAAACATCTGGGTCGCGACCAATTGTCCATTCATCTCGCTCTTCGAGTCGAATAATAAGGCCTGCAATAGGGCCATCTTCTGCTACTAAAAATCCTGCCATAACCTATAAAATGTTCTCTTGGGTTGCAAATTGAGTCACTTCTTCTTTCCAATACAGATGATAGTTTAAAAAGTCTTCAAACTTTTCCTTAAAGATTTTAAAATTGATCTCACTATTTGTCTTGCAAGAGAGTGTGAGAAATTTTTCATCTTGAGTAAGGCCTAAAACGCATCCGCCTGTACCTTCCCCAAATAAATTGGCTTTCATCAAATAAATAAAAAGCTCTTCTCTTCTGTTTTCTGGTAAAGCGCATAGATGACTTGAAAAATAGAAGGTGTCTTCTTCATGTGTCATTTCAATCTCTAAGCCATTTGTAAGCGTTATTTTAAATTGCTCATGGGCTTTTCTTTCTGTTAAAAAATGATTTTCAAATTCGCTTTTAAGTGTATCTAGTAGATTTTCTAACATCTTTTTTTTGCCAATTAAGTTACAAAATTTGTTTGTAGTTCTTTCTATTTTTTTATTCAAATAAAATATACGAAGCTTTTACTACTTCATAGTTTGGTAGCTTTTACTCGAATGTTAATTGCATCTTTTGAAAATTCTTGTTTTACAAGTTTTTTCAACCTTTTTTTTTCTTTAAAGCTTTTTACACTTCCAATTACTTCAAAGCGATTTTGATCACTTACTTTTGCAAAAGCATTTTTGCAATCAATTTCCTGTAAGAAGGTATTGAGTTTAGAGAGAATCATTTCATTCACTCTTATATTTTCAAGCTTCTTAAAAGAAAGAGGAATCTCATGTAATCTCTCGCATAGTAGGTGGTACTTGTTCCAGGTGGAGATATTTCCCACCAGTGTCAAAACTCCCTTTTTTCGATCCCAATTCATTTCTACATTTGGAAAGGAGTTCAGCACTTTTTTAAATATGTTCATTTCAAGCTCTGTTTGCATATGCCTTTTTTTCTCAAAAGTTGCCGTTAGAAAGAAAATACTTAAGGTAAGAAAAGACATTGCTATTCCAGCTGCCCAAAGCATCCATTTTGGAATGATAGTATCTTTCCATGAGCCTTTCATTTTTGGAGTACTGTCCTCTTCTATTTTTGATATGGTTTCCATTGGAGTTACTTTTTTTTCATGTAAGTTTAAGCGAAAAAAACTACTTCCTATTTGGAGTACATCACCTTCTAGTAAAAAGCCTATTTCATCGAAGGCTGCTCCATTGATTTTGCTCAAATGAACTTTTGCTAAATTTCTTACCTCAACTTCTTTTTCTTTTAAGGTCAAAACAGCGTGGGCCTGTTCAATAAGAGGATCTTCTTGCAGATTATTATCTTCGGTTCTACCGATTGGGAGGGGCGTTTTTTCCGAAAGGGAAATCACACTTCCTTGCAATGGACCATCTTCACCAACTAATAGAGCGCACATTTTTTTAACCTAATGCTCACTTAAGAGAAATGATCATACAGAATTGGATTCTTTCTTGCTACGCATGGCATAGATAGATATCAGCAAAATAGACTCCCTTCGAACTCTATAATACTCACAATGGGATTTGAGAGAGGGATTCTTTAAGAAATATTAACACATATGAGATGGCTAGAGTTTTACATAGTTTATTGCAGAGGCAGAAATCAGCTTAGTATTGCTGCATATCCATTAAAGAAGGAATTTAGCTCCGTACATAATAATCTATTTCCACACCCAAGATGAGGACAGCTCCGTACATATGAAATAAAATTGATTTCTTACTTGCTTTGAGACAAGACAGCTGCTTATTTGGAAGTTTCCTTATAATTCATATGGATAAGTACTTCCAGTGATTTCTGACTGAACAGGCACCGAGTTATTTGTTAATACGTGTTTTTTATAGAAGTATCTACGTATTCCTGCTATAATAGCTTTAAGGGCAGAGCCTAAATTGAGGTTACTTATGGCAGAAGAATTTGAGAAGATATTAGAGTTTTTCTCTTTAGACGAGAAAGACAAACAAGACCACTTAAAAGATGTATTCGATGATACAGTCGCATACTTTGAGAAGTTTAAGTATGTCCTTGAAAATGGTACCCCAGAAGAGAAAAAAGAAATGATGGCCCAGATCGCCACCATGCAAAAAGAAATCAAACAAGAGACAGAGAAGCTCTCTGATGAGACAGGCCTTTCTGAAGATCAACTCAATGACGTAGCTCAAGACCCAAGCAACTTTTCAGAGGAGCAATGGGAGATCATTACAGAGGCAAGAAGCAATATCGAACATCAAGCGAGTGAGATCAACAAGGTTGTCTCTTATCAAAAAGGAGAAACTCCACAAACTCCCAAAAAGAAAGCAGGTCCCAAAAAAAGAAAAAACTGGATGCCTTCTTAAATGAAAAGTCATAATCTTAATTCATTGAAAAACAGGCTCTTATAGAGCCTGTTTTTTTTATCTCTCTTATAATTAGTTAATTGCGCTGGTGACACCACTCATTGCCCTTGATGTAAAAAAAACGCGCTTCACAAGTTACTAATTATAAATATATTGTAAATATTAATAATTAAAATACTATAAAATTAAATATTAATTCTGCTATAATGAAAGCGGAAGCTTATATAGTTTAATAAAAAGTAAGTAAATTCTAACAAAAGCAAAGTTATTTAATTATTAATTTTGTTTAAAGATTATTTTAATTTGTGTTATAATAATATTTGTAAGAATGAACGCTTTAATAATAAAAACATAAAAAAGGTAAATATATGTCGGGCCCAGTTTCATCAGTATTAGGGTTTGCAATAGCCAAAAACCCAAACCTGAATAATATCAACTATTCCATGATTGTGACAATGCTCATGATCAAGATTGGTATGAACCCGATCCAGGATCAGCTAGTCGATAACGCAAATGTACAGGGATCTCAGTCTACCCTAGAAGGGGATGGTAACTCTATGCAGGCCCTTTTAAATGCGATGATGGCAAATGCAGGTAAATCAGGTCTATCTAGTAGTTTTTGGAAAGATAATCCATCAATGTTAAAAGCCTTTTATAAGTCTTATAATGATGAGTTCAAAAAAAACCCTGAGAATTCTTCTAGTTTGAAGGCTTATTTGCCTGTTAGTGTTACTGAGAAGAATGGAAAAATTACAGTATCTAGTGGTCAGCAGATTCCTGGAGGCACATCGCCAACAAGTACTTTAGGGCAGTATCTGAATGCTCAGCTAAAGGCCCTTGGATTACCCCAGTGGACTGGTGGTCATTTAAGTGATGTGCAGCAATATATTATGAACAAGCTGCAAGTGGGTCTAGATAGTTATACAGGAAGTACCTCTGCAAGTAATATGACCGTATCTGATTTGCAAAATATTTATAATGCTGCAAGTGACCCTAACTTAACAGCTATTACTTCTATCTACACAGGAATCCAAAATCAAAGTATCGCAGGTTTTCTAGTTGGGCCTTGGAATTCGAGTACGGAAAAATCTCTAGAAAGTGCATTCGATGCGGAAGCAAAGATATATTATAACGATATTAATTCAAAAAAGCCAAAAGAAGACTCATTTTTTAGTACGTTCAATAATAACCTAGGGTCTGCTACTACCAACTTGCAGAATACGACAACTACCATGACAACAACGATTCAGAACTTAAGTTCAGAAGAGTCAAGTATGGATAGTACAGCGCAAGCAATTATTACAGGTGCTGCGCAAGGTGAGAGTTCTATGGTTCAAAACATGGCATCAGCCGGTTCATAAGGAGAAAAATATGATAGTTAAAGGTGTAGATAGTTCATCCAATTCTCCTTCTGTGCGAGGTAATGTATTAGCGGGAGCTGCAGTAATGGCAATGCTAAGCGCGCTTTCAAGTACATCTCAAAAGCTTATGAAGCAAAAAATTGCAAGTATGGAACAAAACGGTGAGATGAATGGATTGATAGAGGGTATGCAAGGCGCTGGTATGCAGGGATACAATGGCTATGAGCCCATTATTTCCTATCTCAATGCCATGATGCCATCTCTTAGTGGACAAGCAAAGGCATTTGCTAAAAACATTTTGTCTCAGCTGAATTCAAGTTCCGCTAAAAAGGAATATACAGATGTAGTTACAGATTCAAATCTTTTAAATAACGATCCTTTAAAGGGACAAAGAAAAGCATTAGAGAGTCAATTAGACAATTATGAAGCTGAGCTTGGATCTACAGTTGGACAAGCTCAAAACGTAGCTGGAGAGTTTTTAAATAATAGTAAACTCTCACAGCAAGACAAATTAGAGATCGTAAAAAGTGTGCTTAATGACCTAAATAATCTCGAAGGGCTCACGAAAGATCAATGTAGTAATAATAATAGTAATAATAAATAAAGAGGTAACTCATGAGTCACGCAGAACCAACAAGACCATCAACTGGTAACTTTTTCGAAATTTTGAATAAAGCATACCAGCACAAAATGAATGCAGACCAAAGCGCAGAGGTAAACTCAGCAAATGGTGTGCAGATGCAGAACTCTATCCTCAATCACACAAATGTAGAGCTACAAAAAAATGCTAAGGGTGCTAAAGACCTTCAAAAAAAGACAGAGCACCAGCAGTCAGAAGCTGCAAAGAATAAGACAAAGGATCACTGGAAACTAGCTGCAGAGATCGCTGGGTGTGTGGTGCTTGCAGCTGTTGGAGTTGCCTTATGTGCTGTTTCAGGCGGCGCTGATGCGCCAGAAGTTATAGAAGCTGAAGGGGATGCAATTGGCGCAATTGCCGAAGCAGGAGCAGGAGCTGGAGCCGAAGCAGGAGCCGAAGCAGGAGCTGGAGCCGAAGCAGGAGCTGGAGCAGGAGCAACGGCCGCAGAAATTGGAGCTGATGATACAGCTGAGGGAGCTGAAAGTGCAGCATCAACTAGCGCTGAGGGAGCTAGTACCGCTGGTGAGGATGGTGAAGAAGAAACGCAATCTGTTTTACAAAAGCTAAGGGCTAATGTCGATACAATTGTTAAGAAAGTCGCAGCTAAACCTGTAAATTATTTTTTAAAGGGAAGTGGCGTGGGTACCGGGCTTTCTGTTGCTGGTTATCTCGGCGCTCAGCAGGTTCAAACTGTAAATGCGAACTCTGAAAACACTAGTAATCAAGATCAATTGCAAAAGCTAAATACGAATACACAGGTATATTCGAATGATGCGCAGCAAGCAACGAATAATGCAAGTCAACAGTTTACAACTGGTGTACAAAATCCGCAAACAGCTGACCAAGCTGCTGCGTCTCAAGATGCGCAGTTAAATCAGTCACTTGCTCAAATCCTAAGCGTAGCGTAAGTTTTATGACAGAGTCACTTACAGCATTAACTGCTGCATTAAATAATTTAGTGGGAGATGAGTTAAACAATTCGATAGCAAGTGGTCAGACTGCAAATAGTCTGATCACAGCATCTGGCAATGTAAACTCAAATATGTCTAAAGAGGCAAGTACCCTAGAAGGGAATTTACAAAAGCAATGTAAATTGCAAAAAATTGCAGCTTATTTTTCAGCAGTGCTTGGTGGTCTAATGGTACTAACAGCTGGCATCGGAATACTTGCAGATCCAATGGCATCCTCAATAGAAAGCGCTATGGAGTATGTACCTTTAGTAGCTCAATCTGGGTGCGGCGTTGGAGGATTGGTTACAAATTCCGTATTGGCGCACTCTCAGTTTAAAACAGCGGATGAGCAAGAGCAGATACTAAAAGATCAAGAAAAGATTAGTTCACTGGGTGATTCATCGAAACCACTTGTGAATGCAATGGATTCAGGTAATAAAAATGCAAGTGCAATTGCAACAGCTGCAAACGATATTGCAAGCCAAGAAAAGCAGCAAAATACAGCTTATAATTCATAAAAAGTAGGTAATAATATGAGTCAAACACAAGCACATGTTCAAATGTATACAAGCTCTGGTCCTGGTGCGCAAAATGCGCAGGCTGTAATTGCGCAGGTGGCAGGCCTTGTGCAGCAGGATGTAAACAAGCTACAAAGAGAGCTTGCAAAAGGACAAGCTTATGTAAATAACGCCTCTTTTTCAGCGGGTAACGCAGCAGCCGAAGCTACAAAAAGAGGCCTGCAGATGGCAGCTCTTGGAATTGTAGCTGAAGCATGTATGCAAGGTGCCCTTGCTGGTGATGGAGCATACAGCCTCTCTGAGCAAACCTCTGCCTCTAATGAAATGAGAGCTAAGCTTGGTTCTGTTGATAGTGCTCTAGAAGAAAATGGAGCTAAGATGGGAGCTTTAGAAAACGGAGAGGGAATTTCATTTGAGGATGATCATGATGAAAATCTAGATCCTAATCAATCTAGTGAGAGTCTTTCTAGAGAAAAAGAAGGTCTTTCTAATCAAAGAAAGGATTTAGAATCAGAAAACGATAGATTAAAAACCAAGCAATCAACTAGATCTTCGATGAGACAATCTATAGCGCAAGCAGGTGCTCGATCAGGTTCAGCGCTTACTAAGAACGCAGAGGGTGGATTCCAAGCAAACTCTCAGAGACAACAATCATTATCACAACTAGAGTCAAATCAGTCTAAAGCGCAGGAAGCCACATATAGCTCAGTGCAAAGTATTATGTCTGGAATGATGCAGATAGCAGGTCAAGCATACAGCGTACTGGTTGCTGCAGCTAGAGGTTAATTTATGTAGCCCACGTTAGTGGGCTACTCATATAAAGAGGTAATAATATGACTCATTTAGCAATACAAAATCCAGATGCGGATAAAAGTGCAAAAGTTGAGACCAGGCCCGATAATTATTCAGCAGGAGCCTTCGTAGTAGCCTTTGCAAGTATCATAACTTCCAATCTTAATGCAGTATCAAATGCAGTAGGTAAAATGGTATTAAAAGGGCAAGCTTTACAAGATCAAACCAATCAGATGAACACACTTCAAAAAGAAATCGATCTGTCAAGTAAACCTACAGGTCTGTTTCATCCCCAAAGCTTTGACAAGGAAAATATTAATACCAATACCCAAAGTGGGCTGCTTGCTCTTCAAAATAAGTCAATGGTTTGTACAAACGAATCGCAGATACTCGGGCAAGAAATGGCCCAGCTTTCAACAACAGGGGTAACTCTTCCCATGAATGTAAACACTGCAAATGCAAACATTGCAACGAATCTGATGCAGATGAATGCAAAAGCAGAGCAAACACAATTTATTAGGTAATGATATGACAACAGCAAATGTTACAGAGCATCTTCCATGTTTTCAAGTGCAGAGCATTGCAACGCGTGAGATGGACGGCCCTCTTACCAAATACGAGGTTACCCTTGAGATTGATGAGAGGGAAATTAGTCTTTTTGTTCGAGCAAGGACCGAAGAAGCAGCTTTTGCGATGCTTGAGGCTTTTTCACAAAATATAAAAGGAATGGATGATGAAACCTACTCAGGATTTAGAGATGGAAATCGAACTTTTTATCGATTCCATGTAAAGTCAATGGATGATGGCGTTCTTGTAAGAGCGTATAGCGCTGATCGAACAGCTACAAATACACTTAAAAAAGTAGATGAAATGCAATACGTAATCAATCCAAATGTACATTTAGATTTGAAACGTTATGCGAATGAATGCTGCTCGGTTCCAGAAACAGAAAGCACTCCTCCGATAAACCCAGATTTAGGTCCCGATGGTATAAGAGTATACCTTACCGAGGAAGCTGGAGATGATACCAGCGAAATAGAGACACGTCTATATATCGAGGAAGCTGGAGATGATTCAATATATGGGACTCCAGAAGGGTTTGAATACGAATCGGAAAGTGAATAGCAACATTTCTAGAATACAATACTTCGACAAAGTAAAACCACTCCAATCAAGTTGGAGTGGTTTTTTTGTGTCTAAACAAATGTAGTGATTACTATTAATAGTAGGTAGCAGCGTACATTTCTGCAATATAGCTAGAAAGATGAAGGATAATATCTTGAGGGATAGTGCAGTTGTCATCTAAGGAGACATTCCAGTGGTATTTAACGTCATAATAAGTAGAGACTAGATGCTTATCCAATGTTGCGATTTTTTCTTTTTTACTGTTTAAGATACAGGCTTCTCTTGCTTGATCTGTCACATAGCAATTACCTAAAACATCTCCATAAGAGTTAACAATTTCAAATTGAGCTATAGAACCACTAGGAGCATCTTCACTGATTGTCCATTGCCCATTTACAGATCCTAGTAGAGTATCATTATTATCGTAGATATCCATTGTCTGAGCGTGTCTAGAGAGCTGTCCATAAGAGAAAAAGTGATGCACAGATATAGATTGGTCTTTGGCTATGTATGCAGTTTGAAAATAAGATGAGGATTTTTCAATAAAAGTAGTTGAATCTACTTTTCCATCTTTTAAAAATTTGATTGCAAATCCATGAAAAGTTGGTGCATTCGTATCGGTAAAACTATCCATCCAGGTAGTTTGAAAGTGAAATGAGCCTTTGGGACAAACTTGAAAGGAACTACTTGCAAAGCAAGTGGATATTAAAAGAGATAAAAAAGAAAAAGCTAAAAATTTTTTCATAAAGAATCCTCGTCGTTGCAAATTTTACTATAGGGTACTACATAAGAGTTTGTAAGGTAGGACGCAAATATTGCTAAATGCTCAGTTGGTAAGATTTGATTGTCATTTAGTGTGATTTTCCAGAAGTAATAATTTTCTTTGTAAGTTCGAGCGTATGCTTTTTTAAGCTGAGCAAGTTTATTATTTTTATTATCATACTCTGTGATGATTACTTTCGATTCTGTTCTGTCAAGGTATGCTGTTGCAAATGGCTTGCTATTTTTATCGTAGAAAATAAATTTTCCAGCGTTTGATGTGAAATAGCATCCTTTAATCATTCCTTCGTGCTCATAAGTTGTCGCCTGATTGCCATCTGGGTTAGTTGCAATCGATGTAATGTCAATTTCGGCAAGGGAACGATGTAGTTTGTACGGAGAAAAGTATCTAAGAGTTCCAAAGAAAGCTTTTTCATTATTCGAAAAAGAATATTCAGGTCGGAAGTAACCAGAAAGATCCACTTTTTTAGGGATGCTTTCTAGCAATGGCGACTCACTTAACGTTGTAAACTCAAAACTGTTGTAGTTTGAAGTGTAGTACTTGTAACTACCATATTCAGAAAAATAGAGTGTAATCTTTCCTTTTGGAGCGCAGCAAAAAGTATGCTTTGCAAAAAGGGATGTTCCTATTAGCAAAAACAAAAAAAAGAGTTTTTTCAAAACTACCTCATC
>JAJFMH010000043.1 GCA_021772245.1 Chlamydiota bacterium
GATGTTTTGAACTCTTTGATGTGCTTTCGGATGGCATCATCCGAAAGAAATAAAACCTTCGAAATTTGCATGTAAGTCCAACCTTCATCATAAAGCAATACAGCCTTAATACGGTCGCATATACGCTTATCCCTTTCTTTCTTATGTTGCTTCAGCAATGAAGCTCTTTCTTGATCTTCTAGAAATTTTTTCACAACCTAATTTTACATGACAACAATTTAATATCCTAAAGATTTTTTGAACCTTCATTCCCGAGCGGTAGATCTTCAATGGCAACAAGTCTACATGTAAATCCCAAAAGGACAAGTTTTAGCACAGCCTGAAAAGGGTGTCTTATTCCTCTCTTTTTTCGTGGGTCTGGTATGTCTTTGATACATTCAAAAAGATTCATAATTCCTTTCTCAATAGGTTAAAAGAGTGAAATTATATTTGAATTCAAATTATTTACCTACTTTGCAGGTGTCCTGGCTATGAAGAGGTGTATAACTATAAGTAACAAAGAGTAAAAAATGAATTACTCAAAAAAAATAAAATAGTGCCTGGCTCGGGTCTTGCTCCAGTAATGGAATAATGGGCTTGGTGGGTTTTGCCTAGAGGACTAGAAATGGTCAACTAGGGGAAAAACAGCAGTAATTGCAAATATCAAGAAATTAAATCAGAAGCGTGCTAGCTTCTGATCAGTAGTTAATCGTGTTTTGAATTAGTTTGATTAACTTTTGTTGAGTGGTCAACATCTACCTAAGTTTCCCGAAAATTTACCCACTTCATCAACATATGCAGCAATTTCCACTGGAATTTTGGCTTTCAGTGACGTTAAGAATTGGGACTCAAGCGAAGTTGTATCCATTGAAGATGGTACTAAACAATCAAAATTTACAGATGAGTCTGCAAAGAGGGAGTTGTTATCTGACTCTGATTTAGCAATTTTGCTCCAGCGGGAATTGCTGTCAACACATCCCTTAATTTTTTGAATTAATATAGATCCCTATTTTTGTCAGAAAAAATCTTAAAACCAAAATGGGGTGCATGAGTATGCTTTTTAGAATTACGGGGTATGTCACGCTGGTGATTTTTTTCTCTAGTAACTCAGGTAAATTCAGTACCCCATCATTTATCCAGTCCGGATAAGGGGGAGGAAGCGCTTTTGGTAGATTATTTAAATCAAAAAATTGAATAGCGCGTGTTTCTGATCCTGTTTTAAGATCTTCAGATAGTAGTTTGCACTCAAAAAAATGAGTGGTTTTGCAGAGGGGATTAATAGGGTGATAGTTTGCGACTTTCCGCACAATAAAAGCTTCACACCCTGTTTCTTCAAAAACCTCTCGAACAGCTGCATTTTCAGGACTTTCTCCTGGATCAATTCCACCACCCGGCAGAACCCAAACCGGGACATCTCGTCTTTTAATCAGAAGTATTTTTTTACGCGTATCATCGAAGATAATACTAGAAACGCTTTGATCCAAAAAATTCCTTCATAATTTTGTTTTCACCAAGTGAGATTGTATTGTACTCTTTGTATTTACGATCATACAAGGCTTTTGTTGATGAGACTGCTTTTTTTCACTCTACTTCCTCTTACAACTTTGTTCACGGGTTGCCAAAAATACTACGTAAATGTAATTCGAGAAGGTGTGTCAAAAAAAGATTTGGCAAGTGTTTTTGTAGGAAGCCCTGATCCTAGAAAAAAGGCAGCTGATAAGGGAGAAAAGCTTCTTGTAGAGTGGAACCTACCCGCAAAAGAAACAAAAAAGCCGCTCACCTTAAAACTCGATGTTCTATATGGTAATTATACATCTGATATAAAAGAGTATCCAATCGATTACAAAAGAGGTCATATATTGTTTAAACTCCTCAACGAGGAGTACAAAGAGAAAAAGGGAATGATTGCTTATCGAGCTGAGATTCTAACTTCCAAAAAGAAAGTTTTACAAAAGTGGCAGCATGTACTTTTTGTTGATCTAATTCCTCTAGAAAAATCTACTGAAATCTAGAGCTTTTCTAGTTATTTTTGATTCTTAAAAAAGAGAATGAAGAAACTGTCTTTGACAATTTTTAAATAAATTTTTTACTTCAGCGAACCGCAAAACAAATCTCATTTCTTGGAATTAATTCAGAAACGGATATAATTACGAGTCTTTCATTAAGCTAGAGGAAACTATGTTAGGTAAATTTGTACTTTTTTTTATGGTTTGTGTTTCAACTTGTCAATTGTATTCATTTACAATTGTGAACCAGACAGATACAGAAAAAACTATATCTATCGAAGAAGCATATAGACCAAAATCTAAAGATTCTCGCGAGAAACTTGCTCCTGTTTCGCTCGGGCATGCGCCAATTGTTTTGACTGTTGAGCCTAAATCAGAAACTGAGGTTGATCTTCGAGAAAATTGCGCTGTTTTATTAGTCAATGTAACATCGAAGCAGGAATCTTCAAACGGTCATCAAACAACAAACAAAATTATTAATCGACAAACCTGTTACGAACCTTACAATTATCAAGGGGAAAACTATCTTCAATTTACAGATGATTGGGGACTTTTATTTTATCAACCAGAAGATTTACCTGAAGTTTCTACAAGAAATTTTAATGCTTATTTTACACGTAAAACAGCTGTAGATCAAGGTTATGGGATCAAATGCCTTCACCCCATTTATTTAGAAAATGTTTCTCCAACAGGTAATTTGCCTGATATGCTGAAATAAATCTTTTTACATCTTCAATTAGGATAAAGTAGGCTCTTTTTAGAATTCTTTCATTGTTTTAGTGTCTAAAACAGTATAAGAAATGGAAGTTTAAGAGCCGACTTTTTGATTATTAATCACTTTTTGTGATATCCTCTGCGCCAAAAATGTCGAAAAGAAAAGATTTTAATCTCTTTGTCATTTCATAAATATTTCAAAAAGAGTTTATATGCTGAATGTTCAAGACTGGATTAATAAAGTAAATGATTGGGTATGGGGAGCTCCTCTTATTATTTTACTAGTACTCGTTGGAGTTTATCTAACGATTCGTACTAAAGGATTGCAATTTCGTTATCTTATCTATGCCCATAAACTTGCATTTACAAGACATGATGATGGTGCGCAAGGCGATATCAGTCATTTTCAGTCTCTAATGACAGCGCTTGCTGCCACAATTGGTATTGGAAGTATTACAGGCGTTGCAACAGCTGTTGCAACAGGCGGACTTGGAGCCTTATTTTGGATGTGGGTTGCAGCTGTTGTTGGAATGGCTACAAAATATGGCGAAGCTATCTTGGCTGTAAAGTATCGAACTGTGGATAAGAACGGGGAGATGTGCGGCGGCCCGATGTATTATCTAGAGAGGGGATTAAAACTCAAATGGCTTGGAGTTATCTTTGCTATACTTGGAGCTGGAGCTGCATTTGGTACTGGAAATATGGTGCAATCTAACTCGGTTTCATTGGCTCTAAAGGGTTTATTTGGATTTAGTCCGATTTGGAGCGGAATACTTCTTATGGTAGCAACTGGGGTTGCTCTACTTGGCGGTATTAAAAGCATTGGAAAAGTGACAGGATACCTGGTACCTGCAATGGCATCCTTTTATATCCTTGGAGGACTTTTAATTATTCTTTTCAATATTACAGCTGTACCTCATGCCTTTGCTGTTATTGTGAAAGCTGCCTTTACAGGCCAAGCCGCTGTCGGTGGTTTCTTTGGCGCGAGTGTAATGCTTGCTATACAAATGGGAATATCTAGGGGAGTGTTTTCATCCGAGGCAGGTCTTGGTAGCTCTCCCATTGCTGCTGCTGCTGCAAAAACAGATTATCCAGGCAGACAAGCACTTGTTTCGATGTGTAGCGTATTTATTACAACGGGGATCGTTTGTACAATCACAGGTCTTGTAATTGTAATTTCAGGTGTGTTTGGAGATTTAGGACCTAGTGGAAAAATGATTGATGGTTCAAATCTAGCTCTTCATGCATTTGATAAACTTCTTCCCTATGGTGGACTTATTGTAACCATTGCCCTTATTCCATTTGCATATTCTACCATTCTTGGGTGGGCCTATTATGGTGAAAAATGTATGGAGTACCTCTTCGGAGAAAGAATTAATAAGATCTATCGTTTAATCTTTACTCTTCTTGTACTTCCTGGAGCCATGCTAAGCCTTGATTTTGTATGGGGATTCGCAAATATTATGAACGGCCTTATGGCGTTCCCAAATCTCGTTGGATTAATTTTCTTAGGCGGCGTTATTGCAAAAGAGACATCTAACTTCGAAAAAATCTTAAAGTTTGAAAAAGCTGAAAAAAAGCAAAAAAAACTCGCGCTAAAAAACGCAAAGTAACAAAGAGCTCTTAAGTGTATTACTCGAAGAACCTTATTCAAATTCTTGAAACCATTGATTCTATTCTTTGGGGAAAGTTTTTGATTCTCCTTATGGTAGGTCTTGGTGTCTATCTCACTATTCGTCTTAAGGGGATGCAGTTTCGTTACTTGGGTTATGCTTTCAAGCTTGCCTTTTCTCGTAGCGACGAAAAGGCAGAGGGCGATATCAGCCAG
>JAJFMH010000044.1 GCA_021772245.1 Chlamydiota bacterium
TATCTTGTTTTTGTTGGAACTGTTTGAGTTTTTTTGATGTTGTGACAATTTGCTCTTTTTCTTTTTCTGTTAAATTCACTTGAATTTCTTGGAGTTTAATTTTTTCATCTAAAAATTCTTTTTTAGCAAGCTCTTCATCAGGAAGCAGGGTGTAGGTAAGGCAGTGGGGGTTATCCAAAAAGTATTTTTGGATAAGGGATGAAAAATAATTGTTATCTTTTTTATGGAGCTTTTTGAAATGAGAATAAATAGACAGGGAATCTTCAATAGGCACTCCATGTTGGGCAGGGAGACCCGCTCTCATAAATAGAGTAAGTCCATAGGGACCATAATTGCCTGTAATTTCAAGTTTTGAAAATTCTAAGCGATGAATGGCGCTATCGATTTGCTCTTTTGTGAAACCTTTTTTTGCAATTGTTTTAAGAGTTGCAAAAAAAACGCTTTCCAGAGCTGTTGGGTCATTTTCTGTGCACCCTTTAGATACAAAAGCAATTGGAACTTCATTCATATCAAGATCAATAAAGGCGTCTGTTTGCATGACCAATTGAGATTCTAATAAGGCCCTTTTTAAGGGGGCACCATCAGAGCCCATTAACATGTGTTCTAAAACGCAGAGACCTAAAAGCTCTTCTTGATTGAGAAGACTCTCTGTTAGAAAAGAAATGGTATGTATTGGGTGCGCATCTTTTAAGCTCATGCATGGGTAATGGCCCATCATTTTTTTTGGCGCCTTGAACCTTGTTTGCATAGAAAGGGGAGTCAGTGGCTTTTCTTTTGAGGCGCCATCCAAAACTTTTTTATTTAGAAATGCAAGGTGCTTTTCTAAAGGCAAATTGCCATAGAAATAAAATAAGCATTGGCTTGGATGATAGTATTTCTTATGAAAATCAACAAACTGCTCATATGTCAAATTTGGAATATCTTTAGGATCTCCACCAGAGTTATTGGCGTAGATGGTATCCGGTAAAAGATTTTCTAAGATTCCTTGCCAAAGTCTAGAATCGGCTGATGTTAAGCTTCCCTTCATTTCATTAAAGACAATGCCTTTATATATAAGGTCAGAAGAGGAGTCATCGGGATTAGTGTATTCTAATCGATGCCCTTCTTGTAAGAAGCTAAGCTTTTTAAGTTCTGGATAAAAAGCTGCATCTAGATATACATCTAAAAGATTGTAAAAGTCTTTTTCGATTTGTGAACTCGCTGGGTAGCAGGTAAAATCAGAACCTGTAAATGCGTTCATAAAGGTATTAAGTGATCTTCGATTCATCGAAAAAAATGGATCTTTTACGGGGAAGTTTTTGGATCCACAAAGCACTGTATGCTCTAAGATATGAGCAACGCCATCGGAGCTTTCGGGATACGTTCTAAAAGATAAACAAAAGACATTCTCAGGATCATCATTTGCGATATGCACGATTTTAGCGCCTGTTTTGATATGCTTTAACTCAAAGTAGTGCGCGTGGATTTCTTCTAGTTTGATGTTTTTTACAATTTCATATCCAAGAGTTTTTACCGTATCTTCAAGTTTCATCGTATTCCTTTGTTTTGATAATGAAATATTCTAAGGTTTTGTGGTGTTCTTTCCAAGTGAGCGTTTTTGAATTATGAAGATAAAGTCAAATTACTGCCAATATTTCTAAATTAAAAATAAACCTTATTGAAAAGAGGTTGCAAGCTTGATAAACTCTAAAAAAAAATTAAGTGGATTTAAATTGTAAAAGATATCCGGCTCTTTACAGATTACTATGAATGCTTACATGTGAGTGTTTTTTTACGAACTCACCTGAATTGAGAAAAAGTAAAAAACTTAATATAGGAGAGTCTCTTGATTGAGATTAAAGATTCAGCGAATACATGCAACATTCGATTTTGAGGTAAAAATGAATTGGGAAATTCAGGAAATCTTGAGTCGATTAAAAACCCAAGATGAATGTCAAAGACTTGAAGCAAAAGAGACAAAAAGCAGCATAGGAAAGAGCATTCTAGAATCAATTTCTGCATTTTCTAATGAGCCAGGTCTTGGAGGTGGGTACATTGTTTTAGGACTTAAACAGTGTGATAGTCCATCAACTTTTGGTCGATATTTTTTGGCAGGTATTCAAAATCTAGATAAGATTCAATGTGAATTAGCAAGCGCATGTAGAAATGAATTTAATATTCTTATTCAACCTGAAATAAAGGTTGAAATTGTAAATCGCAAAGCATTGATAGTAGTATTTATTCCAGAGGTATTCGTTCGAGATAAACCTGTGTATATCAAAAGCGCGGGTGTGGAAAAGGGGTCATTTAGGAGGATTGGACCTACCGACCATAAATGCACAGAGGAAGATTTAGATCTTTTATATCAATTGAGAAGACAACTTCCTTTTGAAAGTGAAATTCTAACTGATACCACATGGACAGATATTTCATTAGAAGCAATCGAAAACTATCGAAAGATGCGATCAGAAGTAGATGCAGGTGCAAGAGAGTTGAAGTTAGACGATCAACAATTACTACTTTCATTAGGGGTCGTGAAAAAGAAAAATAATAATATCATTCCTACGATTGCAGGTCTTTTGTTGTTTGGAAATAAGTTGGCTTTACGCAGGTTGATGCCTATGCAATCTAGGATAGACTATATATTAGTTGAAGGCTCTAAGTGGGTACCTGATCCTTCGAAAAGATACCATTCAATTGAATATCGTGAAGCTCTCGTTACAGTAATGGCACGAATACATTCTCAAATTATGGGTGATTTACCTAATCGCTTCTTATTAAAAACAGGTCAACTTCAACGCAGCGATAGTCCAAGTATTCCGCGTGATGTAATTCGAGAAGCTCTTTCAAATGCTCTTATGCACAGAGATTATCGAGTTAATCAACCTGTGCAGATCATTCGTTATTCCAATCGCATTGAGTTTCATAATCCAGGTTATTCCCTAAAACCTTTTGAGGATTTTGGTCAATCAGGGTCTCTAACTCGGAATGGCAAAATTGCAGCTGTCTTTCATGATTTGAATTTGGCAGAAACAAAAGGTACGGGTATTGTTTCTATGAGAACTTGGATGAAGGATGCTGGCTTAACAACTCCACCACTTATTGAAACAGATAGAGACGGAAATAAATTTAATATTCTCTTACTACCTCATCACCTGCTTGATGAGGCTGATCTGAAGTGGTTGGTTCAGTTCAAGAGCTATAATCTAACAGAAGCAGATATGCGAATTCTAGTATTAGCAAGAGAAGTAGGGGCTATAACTAACCAAGATTATAGGCAAATTAATGGAATTAACATTTTAAAAGCTAGCTCTGCACTAAGAAATTTGCGCGATTTGGGTCTTCTTTCAATGAAAGGAGCTGGGACGGGTACATATTACAAACTGATGCCGTGTGCTCTCAGTGACAAGTATATAGAAGAATCTCTTACTCAGAAACTTTCTCAAAATATTAACTCTTTGACAAAAGGATTAAGTGCTATTCCTAGTGAATTTCCTCCAATATCAGATGAAGTGGCAAAACGATTGATTGCTTTAGGTCCACGATCTCGTAAAGAAGAAATCAAGTATCTGATAATCGAACTCTGCATTTTAGGACCCTTACAACTCATTCAGCTTGCCAAAATTTTAGATCGTGACCCTAGATATTTGAGAGATAACTATCTTTCTAAAATGATTAAAAATAATGAATTAGTTTATCAATTCCCAAACCAGGCTGCTCATCCTCTACAAGCTTATAAAGTACTTAATCAAGATAAAAATGAACACTCTTCAGACTTTAGGAAAAGCTTAGGTTTAGAATTAATAAAGTAGTTTTTTTATATGAGGGGTTAACCCCTCATATAAGACCACTATATGAGGGGTTAACCCCTCATATAAGAACATATAGAGATGAGAGTGCAGATAAATAGAAAGCAGAGGGGTCTAGAAAGAGGGTTCGCAACTTCTTGCAAAATCCTAACCAAATCTGTCATTATCTATCCAAATAAGTAGATTTTATAAAATTGGCGAAGCCTCTATTTTTCTTGGTGTTAGTATCTCCACACTTCGAAGATGGGAAAAAGATGGAACTCTTATTCCTGCAAAAAGAACTACTGGTGGTACAAGGTATTACTCTCATGAGCAAGTT
>JAJFMH010000045.1 GCA_021772245.1 Chlamydiota bacterium
ATCATCAAAAAGAAGAAGAACCATCTAAGTATTTTCAGGACTTAAATAGTAGTCCTATCGAATCACATGTGGGAGAGACGCAGGAAGGGTATGATCTTTTAGTGGAATCGGAAGATGTGCCCGTTATTCGAATGCTTAATATGATGCTAATGGAGGCAATTAGTCAAGGTGCATCAGATATCCATTTTGAACCAAGTGAGTCAGAGCTTCGAGTACGCTATCGGATAGATGGAGTTTTGCAATCGAGACACACCCCACCTAAAGAGTTTCAAAAGGAGCTAATTACTAGGATTAAGGTAATTTCAAAACTGGATATTGCAGAGCATCGACTACCCCAAGATGGAAGGCTTAAACTTCATGTAGGTGGTAGATCCATTGATTTTCGGGTAAGTACAATCCCAACAGTTTACGGAGAAAGAATTGTTCTCCGTATCTTAGATAAGTCATCGGTCGTTCTAGGCCTTGATAATATCGGCTTAGAAAAGGAGCTTTTACAAGACCTTAGAAAATTTATTCATCAGTCGCAAGGGATAGTTCTTGTAACAGGTCCAACTGGCTCTGGAAAAACAACGACTTTATATAGCGCCCTATCAGAGCTAAATGCTCCATCGGTAAATATTATGACAGTGGAAGATCCTGTAGAATATAAATTACATGGCATGGCGCAAATTGGTGTAAATCCAAAGATTGATTTAACTTTTTCGAAAGGACTTAGACATATTCTACGTCAAGACCCAGATGTAATTATGATTGGTGAGATTAGAGATAAAGAAACCGCGCAAATTGCAATCCAAGCGTCTCTTACGGGGCATTTAGTTCTGAGTACTTTGCATACTAATGATGCGCCTTCTTCTCTAACAAGACTTGTAGATATGGGAGTAGCGCCGTATCTTTTAACCTCTTCTGTTTTAGCTGTAGTAGCGCAAAGACTTGTTCGCAAAATTTGTCCGCATTGTCGCGAGGCTTATACCCCAACAGATGGAGAGCTTTATGATCTTGGGATCACAAGAGATGATTTAGTGGACAACGAATTGTATAAAGGCAAAGGTTGCAAGGAATGCTTTAACCTAGGTTATAAGGGTCGAGCTGGTGTGTATGAGCTTATGGAAATGAATCTAAATGTAAAAAAGCAGCTTTTGCAAAGCGCAGATGCTTCTAAGCTACAAAAGATTGCATTGGAGAGTCAAATGAAGAGCTTGCGGCAGATGGGGGCGGAGCTTGCAATTAAAGGGGTAACCACAAGTTTTGAAATTATCCGAGTTACTAAACAGGCAGAGTAATGACTCTTTATCAATATGCAGCATATAGCAAAAAATCAAAAAAGATAAGCGGCACTATCAATGCAGAGTCTTTGGAAATTGCTAAAGAAAAGTTGCATCTGCAGCATGTTCTAGTAACCAAAATTTTTGAGATAAAGCCTAAAAAAAATCATGTGGTTATTTCTCAATCGACAGTTATTACTCTTACTAAAGATTTGTCCCTACTTCTTAAGTCAGGTATAGCGCTCTATGAGTCTTTGCAGACACTGGAAGAAAAATATAGAGCTCATAAAGCGCACCCACTCTTACTTGATCTTTGTGATAAAATCAAACATGGTATGGGTTTATCAGTTGCTCTAGGCGCATACCCAAAAGTTTTTGATCAAATCTATATTTCAATGGTAAAGGCTGGTGAAGAGTCTGGAGCTTTAGAAAAAGTGTTTGATCGACTAGCCGTAATGATATCTAAAAAAGAAAAGCTAAAAAAGCAACTGAGCTCAGCTATGATCTACCCAGCTTTTATTGGGATATTTTGCTTAGTTGTGCTCATAGCTCTTTTTTTCTTTTTGATTCCATCTATGGAAGAGCTTTTTGAAGGAAGAGACCTACATTCGATGACAAAAACAGTTCTTTCAATTTCACATTTCCTAAGTGCACATAAAATTGGATTTTTAATAGGTAGCTTAGTACTAATACTTGGCAATATTACGCTTTGGAAATCCAAGATAGGCAAAGTGTTTGCAAAAAAAGCTCTTCTTTATATTCCTGTATGTAAAACCATGGTTACGGAGGTGATTTTACTGCGATTTTCTTCTGTCTTATCGAATTTACTTGGAAATGGAGTATCTTTAATGGACGCTCTGCATCTTTCAAAGAAAGTGATGGATCATCCAAGTTTTGAAGAGGCGATCACGCAGGCTGAAAAAGAGATTACACAAGGAAGAAAGCTGTCAGATTCTTTAGACGAGAGTGGTTTTTTCCCAAAATTATTTACAAGAATGCTTTCTACTGCAGAAGAGGTTGGAAATATCTCTCCAATGCTTGATAATATTGCAATTATTTATGAAGAAGACCTAGATAGAAGTCTTTCTAGATTTACCACCCTCTTGCAGCCTATGCTTTTACTGTTTTTAGGGGTTGTAGTTGGAATTATTCTACTATCTGTCTTGCTTCCATTAACTGATGTCAGCTCATTCATGAATTAGGAGATCTACTATGAAAAAGAAAAAAAATGCGATGACCCTACTCGAAATCATGATTGTGATTTTTATTATTGGAATCATAGGCTCTGTAATTGGATATAATATGAAGGGAAGTTTGGACAAGGGCAGAGCTTTTAAATCAGAGCAAGGCATGCGCCAAGTATATGAAATTTTAAGTTTAGAGGTTGCTAAAGGAGCTTCTTTAGAAGAAGTTGTCAAAGATCCTAAATCTACTATCGAAGAATCAGGTCTTGCTAAAGATCCAGATAAGCTTCTCGTTGATGGATGGGGAAAGCCTTATAAGATTATATTAGATGATCAAGACGAGGATATTTTAATTTCATCTCTTGGCCTCGAAAAATATAAATCTAAGGTAAAGAAAAAGAAGTAAGTGATGAAAAAATCATTTACACTTATTGAAATACTCGCTGTTTTCTTTTTGCTATCTATTTTCTCAACTCTTTTTGTTATCAATGGAAAGGATTTACTTGCCTTCCATAGATTTCAAAAAGGAATAGGTAGAGTTTATAATGAGTTTGTCTTTTCAAAAAGAATGGCAAGTATTTATGGGGCTGATATTACCGTCTCTCTTTCCACAAGAGATGGAAAGTTTTATTTTCAAAGAAAAAGCCTTGATCCTATATTTGCAAAGGATCCGAAATTTCTAGAAGAGATTTCGATTCCAGCTATTACAAAACTCTCTCAAAACGATGCCATTCAATCCCACATTGAAATACTACTTACTTCAAAAGGGTGGATTTTTCCACCTACTAAACTGGAGTTTGCAAATGCAAAGAAATCTGCAACCTTGCTTTTAACCGAAGGCAATATAGCAAAGCCCAATACCCCAAAAAATAGCAATGATTCCACCGATCGTAGATAGTTTTTCTGATGTCTTTATTAGCTTGATCATTCCCTTCGTGTAAAAGAAAACAAGAATTCCACGCACAATAAATAACCAGCCCATAATAGTTACTAGCAGCTCAAAATTCCACATCCAGATATTGAAGCTGTTTACAATAGAAAGACCCAGAATTAGATTGATAATTCCCATCTGGTATAATGCAGAGGGATTCTTTTCAAAACAAGAAACTACTTTTTTAATTTTTTCATTAAAAAGTAAATTCCAAATTCCAACAATAATAAACAAAGGTCCGAATACACTTGCAATCGAATTTACATGGAACATATTAATTCTCCTAATTAATTATATAATTTTATTAAATAATCTTAATGGACTGATTTGTCAATGATAATACAATCAAATTGAACAATCTGACATGCTACAGAGCAATTTTGGAGTAAATAATGAAAACGCATTTGATCTTAACGCGACTGATTATCATTTTGTCATCACTTGCAATGTATTCGAATGTATATGCAGGTAAAGAAGATGTTTTGGAGTATCATACCAATGGAAATCCACATATTACAGTCTATTATGAGATAAATAAGGATGGTGAACTTGAGCATCGAAAATGAGTCTGGGATGATACTGGGAGGTTAAAAGAAGATACACTGATCTCTCAAAGTAGTTGAAATGATGAATACTTAGAAAAGAAAATAAAACCAAATCAGAAAAAGAAAAATGCATTTCAATCCATATTAAAATTTCTTTTCGAAGAGTAGATTTTTCTTCCTATTTTCTCTAATATAGATAAGATGATACAATCAACGACTAACAAACAATTTTTTGGAGATGTACTTTCTATGAAAAAATCGACTCTTCTTTTATCGAGTGTAGTGTTTTCTCTTTGTTTCTCTACAGGAGCAATTCAGGCAAAAGAGCCAGTGCAAGTAGAGGCTGTTCAGATGGGACTAAAACCCCGCCTTCCTGAGTGGAGACCAGATATCCTAGAGCAATATGAAAATGGATCACCTAAAGTGGTTCTTTTCTACGAAGAAAATGAATCTGGGGTGGAAATGCCTGTAAAACAAATTGTTTTTCATCCGAATGGAACTCCGAGAGAAGAATCAGATATGGTTCGAGTGTTCGAAGGCTCCAAAGGACATAAAAAATGGAACGCTACCATTGTACCACACGGCAGCTCAGTTACTATCGATGACAAAGCGAGAGTTGAGCGTGTAATGCACTTTAATGAAGGGATTTTACATGGTCCAACGCAAACCTATTACACCAACGGAAAAGTAAAGCATCTTATTCACTATAGAGAAGATGAGCGACATGGTATGTATAAAGCTTATTTCGAAGATGGTGAAATCATGGAAGAGGCTAACTACGAAAATGGGAAGCTTTCAGGTGATTATGTTCGCTACTTTGCAAATGGAAATAGAGAGTTTTTGATTCCATATCAATATGGTGAAAAACATGGAAAAGCATCAGAGTGGTATCAAAGTGGAACGCTAAAAATGAGTTCTTATTTTACCAAGGGTGAACTGCATTCTGATGGCAATGGCCCATGCGTTGTAATGTATGATGAAGATCATAACATGCGTGAAGTACAAGACTACGATCATGGTAAACTTATTGGAAGCCATATCAAGTACTACGCCGATGGAAAAGAATCTTATAGAGTAAATTATTCTAAAGGTCTAATAGATGGAACCGAGCAATTCTTTGCAGAAGATGGCACACTTATTGGTGAAGGAAAATACGCAAAAGGAAAAAGAATTGGTAAACATTGGAAGATTTATCTAGATGGCACAATTGCATACCAAGCAATCTTTGATAAAAAAGGAAATCTCAAAGAGCCAGTTGTTGAGTATGATGAAAATAAAAACCTTATTGGTAAATTTTCAATGGATGCTGACGGAAAGCCACATGGCAAGTATGAAAGATGGTTTTCAAATGGTCAGAAGCAAATTGAAGGCACCTATGATCATGGTTTCTTTGACAAAGATCAAAAAGAGTATTTTGAGTCTGGACAGATCAAAAAAATGGCGCGTTTTGAGAATCATAAGCAACATGGTCTTCATGAAGAGTGGAGCCAAGATGGCGCCCTAATTGCGCAAGGAAATTTCGTTGAAGGTGAAAAAGATGGAAAATTCATGGAATGGTTCCCGAATGGTGAAGTTCGCGTCCAGATGAGTTATGCCATGGGTACACTTCATGGAAAGCAATTAGAATTTTACGATAATGGAAAGCAAAAGCTGGATGCGAATTTTGATGATGGCAACAAGGATGGTAGGTATAGGCTTTGGAATGAGGAAGGAACGCTTGTTCTTGATGCAACGTACAAAGATGACATCTTCCATGGTGATGTATTATCTTTTTATGCAAATGGAAACATCAAAGAAAAAGCCTCCTTTGTCTATGGTAAAAGAGATGGAAAAGTGGAGCAGTTCTATGAAAATGGGCAGCAACATATTAAGTCATTTTACATCGGTGATAAACTTGATGGGGAAACTGTTGGATATTATGAGGATGGAACGCTGCAGTTTAAAAAAACATATGCAAAGGGTCTTCCCTGTGGTGAGCATCTCGAATACTTTCCAAAAATAGAGGGTAAAACCCAAATTTCAAGAAAATATAGTTATGATAAAAATGGTAAGCACCAAGGCGAACAACAGACCTATCATCGCAATGGTGCATTAGAGTCTACCATTTGTTACAACGCTGGAATTCTTGATGGACATAAGGCTTTGTGGAACCAAGATGGTAATTTAATAGAAGATGCTAACTATAAAGATGGCAGATTAGAAGGACGCTTCTATCAAAAAGACCAAGAAGGAAGAGAAATCATTTTCCATTACAAGAAGAACAAAAAGCATGGTCCTCATGAAATCTACTATCCTATCAATAAAGAGTCTGGAGATAAGAAATTAGCTCTCCAAGCGACTTATAAGAAAGGAAAGATAGATGGAGAGGTTGTTGAGTTTGATACGAAGGGAAATACTCTTAGCTCTTCTCAATATGCTGACGGCATCAAACAAGGCTTAGCCTGTATGTTTGGATCAAAAGGAAATAAGATTATTGAGCTTCCTTACGAAAATGATAAAAAAAATGGTCTATGTAGACAATTTTTTGCTGATGGAAAACTTATGAAAGAAGTTCTCTATGTTGCAGATCTTAAAGAAGGAGAGGAAAAAACCTACTTCAATGATGATTCTTTAAACAGTATTTATTCCTACAAAAAGGGTGAACTTCACGGAACATCTAAGCATTGGAATGAAGAAGGTACTCTTATCTTTGAGGCGGAGTATAAAGATGGTCTTCAGCATGGGACTTTTAAAAAGTACTATGATGATGGTTCTTTAAAGCTAGAGCAGTCTTTTAAAAAAGGAAAGCTTGATGGCATCAAAAGAGTGTACGAAGAAAATGGCATTATTTCAGAGACTCGTTACTCCAATGGAAAAAGACTCTAAAAGCTCTTTTCCAAGTAAATAAAAAAAAGCTCTCAAAATTTTGGGAGCTTTTTTTTATCGCTGTTTTAACTCTGAAATGTATGAATATAAGATTTTTAGAAGGGGCATAAGTACCCACAATATTTTTTTATCTCTTAAAAAAAACTAGCCCTAATCTAGATACAGATTTTTGCATTGAAGTTGGTTTTTTTATTGTATTAATTCATCGCTTTCTGAAAAACATGAAGAAAATATCGAAAAAATAAACGCAAAAATTTCAAGAAAAGCTGCAAAAATTGCAGTTAAGTAAAAATTTTCCGAGTTTGTTACTTCTTCTACCTGAGAATTACTAAAAGTACTCAATACAGGTAGAGGATCGGTAGAGGAATCTGATTCCGTCGTTTGAGATGATGTTGTATGAATGGCGGCCCCAGCAGGTGAGCTTCTTACTGCACGAGTATCTAAGGTGGCACTTTCTACAGCAATTCCCGCTGGAGCAGAAGCTGCTGAATCAGAGTTAGATAGCAACTCCCTCTTCGTAGACTCATTTGTAAATTTTGATTCTGTAGGACCATCTTCAATTGATACAACTTCGGTTGAGCCACGAGGGGAAGCGAAAGATTCATCTTCTGTCTCAACGTCATCCGAAGCCAAAATTCCAGCGGGAATTACTGCACTTTCTAATACATTTTTTAGGGGATAGGTATTACGATCTGGATTTATTGTTTGAGCACATCTCCTTCTATGGATATTGTTCACAACAGTCTTGATATAATCTGGCTGGTTTGAGGTGAGATCTTTTATAAGATTAATAAACACTTTCTTCTGGCATTTTTTGAGTATTTTGTGAGGGATTTGTTCATACGAAAACTCTAAACAAAGAGGTCCACATGCATCAATTACATGTTTGAGAAGGCGTTTATCTTTTTCAGGGCGTTTTTGCACAGCCTGATCAAAATTTTGTTTACGAGTCATACCATTTTCACAAGGAAATTTTCTCATAGTTTCCCAAATTTCATCCCAGCCGAGTTCAGTAAAAAATTGATTCATTTCATGTTTATAATCATAAAACATATTTCTTAGTTTCGGGTTTACTGAACTATTCTCATCAGCCAATACATATCTCCAGTCCAGGGGGATTATACATTGATCTACAATACGTTCGAGACAAGCTCTTCCCTCAACTGTTTGAAACAAAAGGGAGATTACTTTTCCATAAAAGATAGACCAAATGCGACCATTTTTATTTGTAATAAACCCCTGATATCCACCATACGAACTAATTAATTGTTTTACCTCCTCGCTATATATTCTAAAAGATTCATCTATAAGTGTTATTATGTCTTCTTCAGAGGCCGCATTTTTTATATTAAAAATTTCAGGAAATTCCTTAAAAAGGCATGGATAAAAAGGTCGAAAATCGGTGAAGCTTTCAGTTAAAACATCTTTCATTAATGAAATGAGTTTTGTAGCAGGGTAGCTATCCCTACTTTGGACGATATTTTTCCACTTAGAATAATTAGGACGCTCCTTATTTGCTTCCCATGCAAGAAAATCTTTGACAGGAGCTGTTTCTGAGCTTCCTACTGCACGAGTATTTAAGGAGGCAGTTTCTAATACATTTTTTAGGGGATAGGTATTACGATCTGGATTTATTGTTTGATCACATCTTATTTCATGTGTTTGGGTTACTGGGGTAAGTTCCTTGTCAATTGCACTAACAATATTTCTGAGTTCTTTTTTTCCATTTTCTGTTGAAAGAGAGGTAAATATCACATTTGTAAGCAGCTCTAACTTGCAGCTATTCAGCTGAATTCTGATCCTATGGAAATATGCCTTCTGTTGACAGAACTTAGAAACTTCGATTTTTCTGTCTTTAGAGAGATTTTGACAAGCATTCATTAAGTCAATGTTATTCCCTGAGAGGAATGCTTTCCACGCGTCTTCCAACCCTAGTAGTCTAAAAAGTTTATTCTGCCAACTTTTGCCAAGATTTTTCAAAAATTTTTCTAGAACTTCCTTACTTGGAGTCGATTTTGGATCTAATTTAGCTTTCCAATCTGAAGGAATTATTGTGTTACCTTCTGAAGGCAAGCGTTTTGGAACTGCATTTTTTATTTTTGAGAAAGACAGATTGAATATTCTAGTTAGATTAGAGTATGAGGTGTGCAAGTAACCGAAATCAGCTAGAATTGCACTGTTAATTTCTACATGCTCATTATTTAAAGCTTCATGAAGGTTATTAGCTTGATCTTTACAAGATCTAAAAGGCGATTTGAAATTATTGAAAAGACTTGTTTTTCTTTCCTTTTCTTCTGGTGATAACGATTCCCAGACATTAACTATTTTACCTTGAAGTTGATTAAGACCTTTTTGTATTTTAAATAAATCGCGTTTAAGCATTTCGGTAGGCTTTCTAATCTGAATTTGGATTTCATTGGTATCATCAGTTGTAAAAATAAAAGTGATTTGAGTTGCAGCTTTAACAACTCGCAAATTGGCAGTTGAAAAATCAAATCCTTGAGTAAGAAAATTTGAAGAGAGCGCCTCATGTATTGTAGGAAGAATGGCAAAGGTTTCACTTGCTGACTTAGAGGTGAACTGGGGTCCTCGAGCAATAAGTGCTCTGTATTCGTAGGAAGTTGGAGTGATTGAAGTGGAATTAAGTAATGACATGATTTAAACAAAGTAGTTAATTGTTTGTCAGAATCATATCATTTTATATTATTTTTTAGGAATTGTTTTTTTTGCTTTATATAAGTATGTACTTCCATATCTTTTATAAAGAGAAAGATTTAAATTGTTTATTTCAATATCCATGTAGACTTTTTGAGATTTCTTATCATCTTCAATAAAAATTTCACTGCTTGGGTTGAGTAAAGAGGTATTACTTATTTCTTCAAGTAAATGAAGAGTGACAAGTTTTCCTTGATGAGTAAGTCCATATGGTGGATCTATAAAGATATAATCAAAACTTATATTTTTTTTTATAAGGAGTGATATCATTCGAAGTGTATCACCTTTGATTAAAGATGCTTTATCTTTGATTTGAAGAGCTGTTATGTTTTTCTGGATACATTGTATGGCTTTTTGGTCTTTTTCTATTAGAATAGCCTTTGAGGCGCCTCTAGAGATTGCTTCCATACCAACAGCGCCACTTCCTGCAAACATATCTAAGAAAGTTTTTCCTTCGATGGAACAACCGATGATATCGAAAAGGGCTTTACGAACGAGCTCTTGGGTCGGCCTTGCGTCTGTTTTAGGAGAGACAAGTTTTGCGCCCTTAAGTGATCCTGCAATAATTCTCATTTTTCAAATTGCTTGATGATTTGCTCTGCGTTTTTTAAAAGGCTTTCATCACTTGTTTGCAAATAAGTGATCAAGTTTTTGTTTACGCTTTGTTTGACGTAATCTTTTTTAAGAGGGTATCGAACTGATTTTGCATCTTCAAAAGAAATGGTTTTTTGGATATTAATCCATTTGTTTCCAGATTTGGCTTGGAGTATCAGGTCAAAATCTTCCAATTTATCTACTGTTCCAAAGATTTTATAAGAACTATCAGAATAGATATTTGGAGCAAAGGGGAAGTTAGGGTATAGATTTACATCGACTTCCTTTTGGTTGCTTTTAACACTTAAAGTCACATTTTTAGCATAGAGTGTTCGCAAATGTTTTACAAAAATAGCGAGTCTCCTTGGGAACGCAACGTTTGTAGGAGATAGCATAAGCTCTCCTCCACCCATAGCTGTGATCATCTCTAGCATTGCAAAGTTGTTGTTTTCAGACGCTGTTGCTGCAACAAGAGTATAAAGTCCTCGGTTAGAATCCAAAAACTTAGAGTAGGCAGTTTTTCGTTTTTTCAAACCGTCTAAATCATTACCAGGAGATAGTAGAACTACAGTATTTGCTCTTGATTCATCCAATAGCGTATTAGATACGGCTTCTACGTTATCAAGAGTACGGGCTTTTGAAAAAAGGCCTGTATAAGATAACTCTTGTAAAAAGGCTTTTGCCTTTTTACAGTTACTCTCATCCCATTCTACATTTGTATCTGAAAATTGAATGGGCTTGGATGTAATACACACAATGTTGAAACTATCGCCTTCTTGGAGATAAGAAAGAGACTTGATGACGCCTTTGACATAACTTGCAAAACGATTCTTTTGCACTGTTTTAGAGGCATCGATTAGGAAAAGATAATTTTGAGGAATATGTACCTGTTTAATGATGTCAGAGGGAGCAAGTTCGATTGAAAAGAGATACCCATCTCCATTTTCAAGTTTTGCAAAATGTACATAAGAAGAAAAATCTTCTTCCGCAAAGGCCGTTTCTCCTAGATCTGCATATGCTAGTGCATCAATATTTCTGTCTAATTTACGCATCTCTTGATTAAAGCTTGTTGATAAGCTCTGATAATTAATTTTACCTTTTCCTTGCTGCTCTAACTCTTGTTTATCCAAAGTTGTAAAAGAACTTGTTACAAGTGTAGATTTGAAGCTTACAGGCTCATATGTATCTACCTGGGCAATGGATGAAAGTGGTAGATTAGAGTCTTCTACATCATTTTCTTTAGATAGCATCTCAAAGTGAGATGTCTTTACTTGCTTAGAGAGTTTTGTCTTATCACGTTTTTGCGTTTTGATTATACGCGGCGTTGTTACACTTTTTTTATTTTTATCAAAGAGTTGAAGTTGCGCGCTTTCAATCGGTACTGTAAGAGGATTTTGCTCTAGCTGAGCATTCGTTGCAGGTGGATGTTCTACACGCAGCGCTAAGTCTCCTCCTGGCTTTTGAAGCAAAAAATCTTCTTTTATAGAGTATTGATAACAGGCAAGCTCGTTTGGTAGTTGGAATACATCTGTAGACACAATTGCTTCAGTCTCATTGATGCCAATGTCACTTATAGAAGCATACATAGATCTTTTTTCTTTAGCTTTAAGGAGCCGAGAGGGGGAGATTTTTTTAATTTTTTCCTTTTGAGAGATGTCGAGTTTTGCATTTGTTGCAAGTGAGTTTATGGGAGCATATTCATCGCATTCACATATCGCTGAGCGTTCAAGTGAATCTTTTGAGAAAACATCTGTAAAGATGTCTTGGGGAATCAAAGCATCTCTAGAATGAAAATCAATTAAGTGACCTGCTTCCTTTCCTTTAAAGGCAAACGCTTGGCTATCTAAAAGTTTGTTTACTTTAATCTGTGGAGATTGTTTTTCAATATCTGCTTTAGGATGACTGGCGTCAATTTTTTCCACATTTCGGATGGTTTCAAGCACTGTGATATTTTTGGGTTTTGTGTTAAGCGCTGCCAAATTTTGAATCATGGGAGATAGGTGCGTATCTTTTTCGTTTATAAAATGCGTTGTTTCGAACTGATACGTTGGAATGATTTCATCAGGGGTTTCAGTCTTTTTTGTTTCTTTTGATGTGTAGTAAGAAGTCAGTACTGAATTATAAAGGTGATCGAATCGATTGAGCATTTCACCTGTGATCTTTTTTTGTGGATTTACGCTTTCTTCAGCAAGTGCTATCAGATCAGGGTTATTCGATGCTTCAAGTGTGTATGAAGTACTGGAAGATTCGCAGACTAAAGCAACTATTGGAAGGTGATTTTGAATAGTGGTATCATAACTCTTAGGAAGCGAAATTCCTCTAAAACTTTTTGACTTGTGGAGTTGTTTAGAATGAGATGAATTTTGAGAAGCAAAGATTGGGCTTTTAGCATTTTCAATATTTAGCTTTGTATGTGGTGACTTTGCGAGAAATACAAGAGAGTTTTGATCAAGTTGTGAGTGATATGGGGGGATAAGGCTGGGGGGCGCTTGCTCAGGGGAGAAATTTAGAACATTAAGCTTAGTAACTAAAGTTTGTTCTAGAGAAGGTGAAGCCTCTGCGTAGGGAAAACTTGGATGTAAATCCGCTTTACATGAAGAGCTAATCAACGAAGATTCAATAGAAGATGCCCAAACAAGACATGGTTTTTGACTTAGGAATAACGATCCTTCTTGGAATTTAGTTACCTCGTTTTCAGCGATGGCGAAGTTTGGAAATTTTGATTTGGGTTCTTGGCTTTTTGCGAGAGCAATACTTTTTGGTGCAGGAGAATCTATGTTTTCCTGCATGGGAAAAACAGGATAGTAATGATTTTTAGAGGCGCTGGCCAGTTCCAGTTTGGAGCTTGGAATTCTTAGATCTGCACTTGCTAAAAGCGCCGGTAATTGTTTTTCGATTTCCACTGTTTCTGTGTTAATTGGAAGGGGCGCCTCCTTTTCAATATTTGATAGGGGAGAGATCTCTTTCTGTATGGTGTTGCTTGCAATAAACGATTGAATTTCATTTGAAAATGTAGAGTTAAAAAAATCATTCGATGGAAAAGATCGCAGAATTTTCTGAAATTGTTTATCTGGAAAAATATTTTGCAGCGCTACTTTGATAGAGACATTTTTTAAGTGACTCTTATAAATAAAGGGAGCTCTTTGCAAAGGAATCGCGTTTGTGACAATTTTACTACTATCTCTTAGCATGGAAAAAATAAGCTCATGGCGCTTTGATCCGATTTCTTCACTATCCAAAGCGAGCTGGACAGCTATTTCATTGGAGAGATTTTTTTTTGTTTTTTCTCTTTGCGCTCTGCCATAAAAGGTGGGTGACTCTACCATAAAGTAGATCGCAGATGCATGTATAGAAAGAGAAAAAGCAACAGATACTCCTAGTAGGGAATTTCGGGTCTTTTTTGAAAGGCATTTTTTCATAAAGGTCGCTTTTTCTCTTTATTTACGTTTAAGGAAGATTAATTTCTTCTAAACTTGCAGATACTCTTGCAAGAAGCTCAGATGGAAGAGCTTCATTGTTTTTCATCTCCTGTAAAGTGGTATGAGATGTGGTGAGAAGACTTTCCTTTTCTTCCATGTTGTTGTTATCAATAGCTTTTAGTCTATTAATTTCAGCATCTAAATAGCTAATATAGTGGCTATGGATAACTTTTGCACTTGGAAAAGAATCAAAACTTTTTAAGTACTCTTGCGTTGAAAAATCTTTTTCAGATGTGAAGTCTTCTTTCATGCGCTTCAAGAAAAATAGTGTTTTAGCAATTTTCATATCAGGTGCAGAAATCTCTGCTCGAATATTTGCATATTCAAGAGCTGCTTCTAAATGAAGGGGTTCGCTAAAGGCATTTTTTCGAATTTGAAGCTCCTTTAATCTATTCAAAACAGAAACTACAACTTCATTATCTTCTGATCGAAGACTTGGATCAAGCAGTGCAAACTCTAGCTTTGCTGTTTTAAAGGATGCAATTTGACCAAGCTCTGTTAGGTGCTTTTCTTTGCTATTGATAAATGAATATGTTTCTAAGGCTTTATGGTTATCACCTAGATCTTCATATCCTTTAGCAAGCATGAAAAGAGTATTTGCTTCAAACTCCCAAGGCAAGTTTGTTTTGCTATTTTGCTCTTCAACCATATTTTCTAAAATTTCAATTTGAAGCTTTTTCTCGCCTTGCATACCAAGTAGCTCTGCGTATTTAAGAACCTCTGGTTCTAAGGAAATATTATCGATAGAAAAGGATAGTGAATGGTTTTCACTATAGAGAGCTTTAGCAAACAAATCACGAGCCTTATCCATATCCTCTAATTTGTTTTTTTGCCTAACATTTTGGTAGTAGTAGTTTCCAAGCCAAAGTAGATTTTCTTTTTTGATATTATGTGTTTGAAAGGAAACAGCTTTGTGTAAATTAATTGCTGCTTGTTGGATGTTTTCATCATCGAGCAGTGTTGCAACTGGGGCATTAGAAATGGTAATACCAGAAAGAGTTAGATATGCATTATATAACTCTAGGTATGTGTTGGCATTGTCATATACTTCACCATTCAGGTCGACAGCGGCAACTAAATGTGTAATCAACGCCTTAGGATCTTGTTTTAAATTCTCAAGGCAATAAGCTGCTAAGTAGTGCGCTTCTGCCAAAGAGGATTTTTTGATACCTTCTTTACTTTCCAAAGAAATAAATTCTTCCATTTCAATTAAACTTTGATTGAATAAATTCAGCTCGCAACCAAGTCTTGCGTGTAATAGTTTGTAATGTTGGGTATCTTCCATTGTTAGAAGATCTCTGATTTGAAGCGCTGCGTAGATATCATCATAGAAATTACGCACACTATAATCATTGTTTTGTTCTAAAGAGTCCTGGTAAAGGTGAATGGCAGATGAGAGGAAATGTTGCCATGAAGCGTTCGATCTCTCACTCGTTTTAAACTGCGAGTTATAGTTAGCAAAATAGTTGTAGGAACTGTTCCACTTTTCACGTTTATAAGCAATCAACGCACTTTCAAAAAGAAGCGCTTCTTTGTCTTCAAAATTGTCATAATCTAGAAAGAGATTTGATAGGATGTTAGAAGCCTCTTCCAACTGATCATCTTCTTTTAATAGCATTGCATGGATAAATTCTGCCTTTGGAATTTGAGAATCATCTCTGAAGTTACTCTTCAGGTTTGCAAGGGTTGCAGCGTAAAGCTCTAGATTTTGCGTTTTATGAGATAGAGATAAGAGGAGCAAGTAAGCATTTTTTTGCTTTTCTGCATCAATATTTGTTGATGAAAGGAATGTAAGAAGAGGGCCTTTTGCTGCTTCGTAGTTTTCCAATACAAAATGAGATTTTCCGACCATGTACTGCAAAGTAGCAGCAACATTTTCAGAGGGAGTGAAAGTCATGTTGTTGAAATCTTCAATAACTCTTTTGTACTGCTCCGTTTCAAAGAGAAGTATCATCCGATTAATGGATGCTAAGTCTGTTTTTTGATCATTGTTTTGCATCACTTGCGTAAAAAGATCGATAGACATTTGTTTGTCAATAGAAGAGAGTAGGCACCCTGCTTGATAGAGGAAATCGCCTTTTTTCTCAGGATGCTTTTTTGCAAGTTCGATATAAAGCTCTGAGGCCTCATTGATGTTGCCAAGAATATGATGTATTTCAGCTAAAGCAAATTCAGATAGCTCTCCATATGAAGTGTCTTGCACTTTTTCATAAAGGGGTTTGGCTCCAATTGCTAAGGCTTTTTGCTCTTCTATATTTGGCACTTCAAGAGACCTTCTAAAAAGTGCCTCGGCCATCAAAAAGTAAAATTCATCTTTTCTATCAAGAATGAATTGTGAATCAGAAGAAAGATAGGGGGTACCACTTCTTGCAAGTTCTTCGAATTGATCGAGCTCATAGTAGCACTGTAGTTTGTTGATGAGTGTTTTCTCTTGTACACTTGGGTCTCGAATGGTGTCATATGCACTTAGCGCACTTTTGTAATCGCCCTCCAGTAAATACACATCTCCAAGTATGCCATGGAAATAATCCCTTGATGGGCTTTCAGGGAACTTTTTGAAAAAGTCATTGATTTGTGACTTTACAATCTGGTGGTCACCATCTTTCCAAAATTCTGCAATTCTTCTAGTTAAGAATGCTTCCTCATCGCGATTTTTAGTCTGTTTTGCAGAAAGTGAAAGAGGAAGTAAAATTGCGCTGCAAAGAATAGATGCGCAAACTGCCTTAGAAGCAAGTTTAGAGTGAATTCGAAGCATAAGGACCCCTGTGTAGCTTTGAAAAAATATTTGTGATTATACAAGTGGGTTATTATTTAGCAAAGACTATCTAAAAAATGTGAAATCTTGTCTGAAAGTGGTTATAAACAGGTTTTCTGCAGGTCAGGAATCTGAGGAAAAACTCAAGTAAGTTGGTACCTATCTTGAATATTTGCGTCGTAGTACTCTATAAGGTCATTTGCTCTTGAGAAATGCAGGTGTTTTAAGGTGTCATAAATTTGCAGACCATGGGAGTTTTTCCCTTGCTTAAAGTAAAGAAGGCCGAGTCGATACATGATTTCTTTATCATTAGGTTTGAGCTCAAGTATGATTTCATATTCTTTGATTTCCATATCATACATTTCCAAGTCATGGTAGCAAGATGCGAGCTGCGCGTGTACCCAAGGATCACTTTGAGCGTAGTAATCCATGATTTTAAATTCTTCAATGGCACGTTTTACAGATGAGGAAAACATTTCTTCCTTTTCTTCAAAAAATTTAAGGTGTCGATTTAATACAATTGGCTGGTCAGCTGGAATCTTGTATACACGAGAAAGAGCAATGTTTGAATTTGCAAGGGACGCATGCGCTTCTAAATCAGTTGGAACTTGTTTAATCAATGCTACGTGTTCTTCAATAGATGCTAAATGCATTAATTCTTTCATCATATGAATATCTTTGAAGTGAAGTAAGAAGCTAATTTTTTGAATCATACTTTTTAAGGAAACAATTTTTTTAGGGTAGTGGTAGCAGTGATATTCCTGGTTTTGTAAAAGAATTGCATAGCGATAAGCAGCTCCGGCAATTAGCAAATGGTATTCAGATGCGCTTAATTCTGGTTTTGGGAGGATCTTTCTACAATGAGCAATAAAAATCTCTTTTTTGAGCTGGAAGACTTCCTTTTTTCTCGACTGTAAATAGAATGCTAAAATCAAATATACAAACGTTGTTAAAAGTATCGAAGCGAGTGTGATAGCTAAGTATTCTGTTTTAGGAGCTCTTATCATGAAAATCAAAAATAACACACACTCAGATACAAGTAGACCTATGACTCCTAGATGGATGTAGATAGAGTTCCTTAGGTTCTTCTTAAATCTTCGAAGGAAGTTTTGGCAATAAGATTCAGTTGCTCTTTGGAATGCGGCTTTAGTTCCGCTTACAGAACATGAAGTGTCAGAATAGATTGTCATTAGAGATTTCCTTTTTTTTGCGAAGTCTATCAAACACGATTCACTTTAGCAAAAAAAATCTCTTAGAAAATGTAGCCACAACTAATTGTGGCTACGAAAACCCATATTTAGGTGCTGATCATGTAGTTGACAACTCGATTAGAAACACCTGCGTTTCTAAGTTTATCAATTTCATAAGTAGATAATCTGTACCGGCTATCTGTTTTTTGGATCAATTCAATGATTTTATCATCAGATACATCAGCTTTATGCAGGTTGATCACATCATTTACGTTCAGCTGTTGTCCATTATCAATTTTTCTCATTGTTTGAGGACTTTCATTTTGTACATTTTTTTTATCTTGTTCATCTAAAATTGCACCAATAAGTGCTCCACCAAGAGCTCCAGCTCCAGCTCCGATCACAGCGCCAGTAGGTCCGCCTACGACACCACCAACAATTGCTCCACCACCAGCTCCTACAAGAGCTCCAGTTCCAGCCTTAGATTCACATCCGACAAATGCTACAGATACTGCAAGTATCATAAGAGCCGCTTTTGTTTTCATCTTATTCCCCTTAGTCAAATAATTAGGATTTAATTTACTTTCTTGTATTAATTTACAATTAACATAGGTCTTTGAATAAAATAAAGTAATTACTTTCTGTTTGTGGAATAGATCAATCTATGAAAACAGATAACTAAAAAAGATAATAGTAAGGACAGGGTCGAAAAGTAATAAATCATTCGAGTGTCCACTTGGCCGAGCACAGATCCAATAAGAGGGCTACAGATCATTGCAATCGTGGCAATGGATTGATTTAATCCAAGAGTCGCACCTTGGCGAGTTTCGGGAATTTTCATTGTGATTTGAGAGAGTATGTTGCTCCAAACTAGCGAGGAGAAGATTGCGCTGCAAGAGATCAGAAGAGCAAACCATTCATATTTTCTCATCGAAAGAGCTAAAAGATAAACAATAACAAGAAAAAGGGAGGAATAAAGTAGTATTCTTCTAGGCGTAAATTTTTTTAGTAAATATTTGTTAATAAATATGTTACCAATAATCCAGCAAATTCCAAGTGAAAAAAAAGTTCCAATAATCTGGGCCTTATTCACATGAAAATTTTCAATAAGATATGCGGAGAGAAACTGCAGTGATGATACCCATCCGAGCATAAATAGAAAAAAGACAAGGTAGAGTATGCTGATTACTTTTGTTCTGAGAATCCAGAAGATTTTTTTCCTGGTTTCGGCCCTTCTTTGTTTAATGTGTCTTAAAAACTCTTTCGAGTCAAAAAAGAAGAAAATGATGATATGCAGATTTAGTAGAGAAATAAGAGCCGTAAAGTAAAAGGGTAGTGATGCATTAAAAAAAGGGGTAAGAGTTCGATCAGAAAGCTCACCACCTATTAAAATAGATAGAATAAAACTACCACCTGCAACAGCAGAGAGTCTTCCAAAATTCTTTGATCTTGTTTTTTCTAGCTTAGACACATCAGAAATGGAGGCTAAGCAAAGGGTGAGGTTGCCTGCAAAAAATCCCGTCAGTAGCCTTGAGCAAATTAAAAAGATATAGGAGTGATAGCGAATTGCAATTCCTGATAGAATAAAACCGATCATTTCACCAGTTAAGGTGAAATAAAAGGCTTTTTTTCGACCGAGCCTATCGGCAACTATTCCAAGAATTGGTGAGCCAAAAAACAGGGCTAGGGGAAATGCTGCAATAAGTAGGCCAAGAAGGCTTGCTCTTGTTGAATAGGAAACGCTGGATGCAAAAAAATTATATCTTGGTTCTAGTAAGAGAGGAGTAAAAATAGGATAGACAACGGAGAGACCAAAGTTATCGAGAAAGAATACGGATAAAAGAGAAAAAAAACGTTTTTTATTCTCTTTTATCTCAGTTTGCACGCTATACCTTGGCTTCTTCTAACTCTTCTTTTAATCGATAACCAACACCTCTGACTGTCTCAATCCAATCAAATCCAGGACCAAGTTTCCGACGAAGCGCTGCAATATGTACATCGATGTTCCGATCTACAATAAATGCATCATCATTGTGGATATCGTCAAGTAATTGATTTCGTGTAAGTACTTTACCTCTATTAGATAAAAGTCGCTTGAGGACTCCAAACTCAGATAGTGTAATGTTGAGTGTTTGTTCGTTTTTTGTAAGTAGATACCGATCAACATCAAGTTCATAATCTCCAAAGGAAATTAATTTGGGGGTTTTTTCAGCACTTGAACCCCGTCTCATTACGGCTTTTATACGAGAAAAAAGGATTTTGGGAGAAAAGGGTTTAGAAACATAATCGTCTGCGCCAAGCTCTAAACCTAAAATAATATCTAATTCTTCCTCTTTAGCAGATAGAATAATCACAGGAGTAGACTTAAGATCTGGATTGTTTTTGATTTTTCTACAAACATCAAATCCATTTTGGCCAGGTAGCATTACATCTAAAATAACTAGATCAGGTTTTTCTCGCTCAATGGCTCTATAGCCATTAATACCATCGACTTCAACATGTAATTTATAACCAAATAGCTCTGCTTGTAATTTTAATAATGCAGCTATGTCTTCTTCATCTTCTATAAGTAAAATACGTTTTTTTTGAGCCATTAATGAACCTTACGAGTGTGGAAATGTGTTTAAGTATCTTCAATCGTCCCTATATCATAAAAAAAAATCCTATAGTTTTCAATCGATTTTCATCTCAAGTTGATCCTATTTAACCTTGAACATAAAAATAATTCCACTCAGATTTAATACGCTCTTTCAACCTCGAAGTGCACTAAAGATTAAAATAAAAATGCTCAGAGGTAGCTAAATCCTATACGGAGAGTCAAAAGATTTCTGAGGCCATCAGAATGTATCAACAGAAACGTAGGATTAAGAGGTTATAGGAATAATCAAGCTCATAATAAGTCTATTGGAAAAAGACTCAATCGAGAAAAACATATCTATATCCCAAGAGAAAATTTACAAGTTCGTTTGGAAAGGTAAATCCCAAGAAGGGATGGGAAAGGTTCTTATATAGCCTTTTCTCCACCTGAAAGGACTGAGAAAAGATTCTATTGGAGATACCTTGGGAAAGTAGCTAAAAAGCTCCGAATGGCTCATGCAGAGCACTTTCGGGTGAGAAATACTCAATCCGTAGGAATACTTGTTCCTACGTGATGAAAAGCCT